>JACQOS010000135.1 GCA_016202425.1 Chloroflexota bacterium | reverse complement strand
GTCTCGCCGTACTGCGAAGGCGTGTCGCTGATGCCCATGACTCCGTCGGCATACAGCCCTGCGCGGCGGTACTGGGCAGGAGAGCCTGTGGTCTTGTGGCAGGCCAGGAGCATTGGCACTCCCGCGGGCTGCACGGGCCTGGGCAGCATGGCCGCCTTCTCCACCTGGAAGTAGCGTCCCGTGAATGTGACCTCGTCTTCCCGCCAGAGGCGCTGGCACACCTGCACCAGCTCCGTCATCCGCCCGCCACGCTCCTGAGGAGGCACCCCCACGGCCAGCCACTCCTGCTTCTGCTCCTCGGTAAACACGCCGCCCACGCCCATTCCCAGGACGAGGCGACCACCGGAGAGCACGTCCACCGTGGCTGCCATCTGGGCAAGCTGCACAGGCTGTCGCAGCGGGGCCAGCAGAACGGCGGTGCCCAGCCGCACACGGCTGCTCCTCACGGCCACCGCCGCCAGGGTAGCCAGGGGTTCCAGCCTGGGCTTGGACAACAGGCTATCGCCGACCCAGACGGAGTCCAGGCCCGCCTGCTCCACCTGCTCCACCATGGCGAACAGGGGCGACAGGTCGGGATGAGCGCCGCCCTTCAGGATGACGCCACGGGTTGGCAGCAGGATGCCCAGCTTCGGTTCCGGTGACTTCGTCACGTGTGAGAGACCTGCCTTCTTGGAGGATTCTGCCCAACAATTGCATCGGGGGCCTGGGAGCGCAGCTTCTCTCTCCAGGATGCCAGTTCAGATTCGAGAGCCGGGCGGGCTGCGCGATACGCCGCCAGGTCGTCAGGCGTATCCAGGTCAAAGGCGAGGCCGGGAGAGCGGGAGACCTCCACCGGGACATTTGCCGTCTGCGCCTCGTCCATGTGCCGATGGAAGCTATCGGGGCCGAAGGATGGCCCCACCATCAATCCTCGTGGCACGAGCAGGGCGTTGGTGCCGCCATCCGCCTGGGCCCTGGCCAACACAGCCTTCCGGAAGCCATCCGACAGGGCCACCAGGTCCTTCACGTCCTGGGGTGTCAATAGCCCCAGGTCTCCCGGCAGCACCAGTATGGCTGGCGCACCCGCCTCGAAGGCCATGCGGATGGCATAACGCAGGGCATCGTTTAGCCCGCCGCCTGGGTCTTGCCGCCAGGCGACCGATTCCAGGGCCGCAACGTGCTGCACCCAAGCGTCGCCGCCTATCACCCAGGTCTCCACGCCAGCGACGCGCGACGCCACGGAGAGGACGTGTTGCAGCAGGTGGAGAGACAGTGCAGCGCGGCCCTCGGCATCCAGCACGCCCGCCAGCCGCGACTTGCCCTCATAGGCCGGCTTCATGGGCACAATGATCCGGAGAGGAGCAATACCTGTCATGCCTTCAGCCTCTCCTGGACTATCTGGAGCACCTCTTGCGCCAGCCGCTTTTTGTCGGCGTCACTTTCCATTATGGTGTCCAGCGCCACTGCGTCCACGCCCGTGGCCCGGACGTCGGCAACGCGACGGGCGTCTTGCCTGTCCACCACGAGCACATCGCATATGCCTGCCAGCCGGCGCGCCACTCCCACACAGCTCACCTCTTCCCCCAGCTCCAGCAGCATCTTGGCCGCGGGGCCCCGCAGGGCCTGCTCTCCCACGATGGGGCTGACTGCAACCCGTGGGCCGCGAAAGGCCTCTAGTTGCTCTCGGACGCCCGGGAGCGCCAGGATGGGGCCAATGCTCACCACAGGATTGGAAGGGCAGTAGACGACGGCCTCGGCAGCGTTCAGGGCCTGCCTAAAGGCCGGAGACGCCTGGGCTTCCGTGGCTCCTTGGAACCGGACGCCCCGAAGGGATGGCTCACACCGGCGCTTCACGAAGTAGTCCTGGAATGCAAGGGTCCCCTGGTCGGTTTCAACCATGGTGCGCACAGGACCATCGGACATAGGGGCGAGTGCGGGTTTCACTCCCAGCTTGCCGCACATATAGCGCGTGACCTCCGAGAGGGTCCAGCCCTGGCGCAGGAGCCTGGTGCGCTCTATGTG
>JACQOS010000127.1 GCA_016202425.1 Chloroflexota bacterium | reverse complement strand
TGGTTCGACAAGCTCACCATGAGCGGCTGATTATGACGCCCTTTTCTGCAAGTAGGTACTAGGCCTCTCCGTCCAGCCCCAGAGGGCTCCTGAAAATCCCCTGAAAATTTTCCTCCGGTTGCTCCACGGGTGTTGACAGGAGCCTACTGCCATGAGAAAATGAAAGTGCAAGTACAAACGTGGACTTTCTTCCGATGGCTTGGCGTGGACTTGAAGGAACTCCTCTCCCAGGTACCGGGGCTGAACCGCCGGTTCGTCTACTACCTGGAGGCTCGGGGCGTCATCGCTCCCACCAAGGTCCCCAAGGAGCGCATCGCCCGCAGGAACTACGGCCAGGAAGACCTCCGGCGGGTCCAGGAGATCTGGCGCTACTACCAGCGGGGCTACTCCCTCCAGGTGGCGGCGGAGCTGGCCCTGAAGACGGAGCGCGGCGGCGCCTACTTGGCCGTGCCCGGACCGATCCGGGAACTGCCCCGCATCCTGCAGGGCCTTCGGGGACATTCCCAGGTTATGGAGGCGAGTGTCGTCTACGGGGCCAACACCCAGCTCCTGTTGAAGATCGAGACACCCCACGAGGCGGACGTCTACCACGCTATTCCGTTTCTGGCGGAGCTGGGGATCACCGGGCTGCCGGAGATCACCAGGGTCAGCCCGGCCTTCCGGCGGGACGTGCAAGCTGGCCACAGGAAGGGAACGCCACGTATGCTGGCCTACATCATCATGAAAGTCCCTGGTAAGCAGGTAGATGGGGTGATGGGAACCCTGAGGGAGTTCCGGGAGATCCAAGAGGCAAGCACGGTGTACGGAGAGTCCGACATCATCCTCAAGGTGCAGGTAAAGGACCAGGAGGCCCTGGATGCCCTGGTGATGGATCGGCTTCACGGCATCCCCCCTGTGGAGTCCACCCGGACCTTCATTGTGGTGAAAGGGCTCCACTGGGAGCGCTGACGACGTGAGAAGAAAGGAGGAGGCCATGGGCAGGCTCAACAACGCACCCCTCGACGAGATCCTCTTTCAGGAGCTCCAGCAGCGGTACATGCAGGCGCTGACCTACGCCGTCCGCTACGACGACCGCTGGGAGGAGGCGGAGCGCGCCTTCACCCAACTGCAAGCCTTCAGGGAAGGACTCAGGAAGCGCGGCGCCGAGGCGGCCGCTGTGGTACCGCAGCCCCAAAGGAAGGCGGCGTAGCGCATCGCCCCACCCGCCATGGGGCCGTGTCCCCAGAGTGTCGCGTAGGCCGGATGCCCGGGAGCGGAGGTCCCGTTCCCGGGCGTTTTTTTGCCTAAGTACGCCCCAGGCTGGGGCTGCCTGCGCCAGGCCATGGCAATTCACCTTCCTGAGGCCGTACACTCTTGCCATCGTTGCTCCATCGCTCACCGCCGAGACGCGAAGGAGGGACTCTATGGACCTGGGAGTTCGAGGCAAGTCCGCTCTGGTGACCGGAGGCAGTCGGGGCCTGGGCAAGTACGCCGCTCTCGCCCTGGCGCAGGAAGGCTGTAACGTCGCCATCTGCGCTCGGAGCGGGGAGGCCCTTCAGCACGCGGTGAAGGAGCTCCACGCACTGGGCGTCAGCGCCGTCGGCGTTGAGGCCGACGTCGCCACGGAGCGCGGCACCTCCCTGGTCTTCCGGCGCGCCATGGAGGCCCTGGGCCCCGTGGACATCCTGGTGAACAACGTGGGCGGCGCGGTGGGAAGGGACATCGATAGCGCCACCGACGAAGGCTGGCAGGTCACGCTTCAGCTCAACCTCTTCGCCGCCATCCGCCTCATCCGCCTTTGCCTCCCTGCCATGAAAGAGCGTCGCTGGGGCAGGGTCATCAACATCGCCTCCATCTGGGGCCGGGAGCACGGGGGAGGCCTCACCTACATGACGGCCAAAGCGGCCCTTATCGCTTTCTCCAAGCACCTGGCCCTGGAGGTGGCCGGAACCGGCATCACCGTCAACAGCGTGGCTCCTGGGTCCATCGCCTTCCCGGGCGGGAGTTGGGAGCGTTTTCAGCAGACCAACCCCCCGGAGGTGGTGCAGGAGTTCATCAGGAACAACCTTCCCATGGGACGCTTCGGGTGGCCCGAGCCTGTCGCCGCCCTGGTGGCCTTCCTGGCGTCCCGTCAGGCGGACCTGCTCAGCGGGGCATGCATCAACGTTGACGGTGGCCAGTCCCGCTCGTTGATTTAGAGGCTACTGTCGGGAAAGGGCGCTATGATCAACCGCTCGTGGTGAGCCTAGT
>JACQOS010000161.1 GCA_016202425.1 Chloroflexota bacterium | reverse complement strand
CCGCCGCCCAGCCTGAAGGACACCTCATAGCCCCAGCAAATATCTCGGACGGACCCGTCCCCCACACCGCGCGACCACGACTGTCCGGCAGATACAACACAGAACTCCAGGTCGCCCCGCCGTCGCTGGTCTTGTAGAGCCACGACTCCGAGATGTCGGTCGTTGGCTTAAAGCGCGTCACCCAGACATACACCTCTCCTCGACTCCCTGTCCAGAGGCTACGACCAGGCGACAAAGTGGCCCCAGTCGGCAGCCCCGGGATCGTTACTGCTGACCACTCGGGAAGCGCCGAGGGGCTGGCGTTGACCGCCATAGCGGAAAGCGCGCCAAGCAAGACAACCAAAGATGTCAGAACGGCAAAGCGCACTCGTGCTAGCATGAATACCTCCCTCGCCAAACAGTGGTCGTGGACAAGATGCGGCCCCTTCAAACCAGATTTACCGTCCCCTTTTTCCAAGCTGCCCGGCAACAAAAAACGGGAGCAACCTGGCACCCTCGCCAAAGTTGCTCCCGCCGTATTTCGGATCTAGGAGCGGTCTATGGGCCAGCCTTTAGTCGCTCTTTACTCCGTGGCCCTCTCCTGCGTCATCGAAGCCAACCTCGACCGCCACGCCCTTACCTGTTCAAGACCGAATGGCTCTCCGGCAGACCTTCGCACCGCCCCGGTTACCTGAACAGTGAAACTATCACGGTTACGCTGAAGGGTCAGACGAGCGCCTTCATCGGCGGTAAGAACGAAATCAACGAGGGAAGACCCTACACTGCTCCCCAGCAAGCGCCCCACTCCATACGCGACACAATCGCCTTCCAGGTAAGGGCAATGAGGCCACTTCCCTGCGCGTGCTCTCGTTGTAGCCTTGCCTTCGTCCATCTTGTTCACAACCCATCCACGGAGCCGCCCCACACCCTTCACTCCGCCCGAATGCCTCCCCCTCCCTGTTGGCCCCATAGTATTCTCTCGGTTGACCTCTGTCAACGTCTTGTCTTCGTTTGCGGACCATGCCTGCGCATGCAAAGGGGTCTCTCTGGGCCATGTGGACCCATCATGATCAGATGTCCGAAGGGCGCACCCACGGAGGCACTTGGGCTGGCCCCAGACCTCTAAGAGGGTGCGGAAAAAGGGGAGTCCAGAGGGGCGAAGCCCCTTTGGCAGGGGTCTGGGGGTGTCCCCCAGATACAGTGTCCCTCCCCCTTCCTGGCCAGGAAGGGGGCGAGGGGGATGGTCGAATGGGTTTTCCAGCAGCCTGCTAAGGCCTTGGGGCGTAAGGCCGGAGCGCCGTCGTTCGCCGTGCCGGCGGGGGCCAGTTCCCAAACCCCGGGCCAAGGGGTACACTATCGCCATCGCGGGAGGGGCGCAGCCCCAGACGAGCCTTGGAGGTGCAGGAACCACCATGTCCCCATTTGCAGTCATAGGGAAGAGCGTGCCCAGGATCGACGGCTACGAGAAGGTCACCGGCAAGACCCTGTACAGCGCCGATGTGAAGCTACCGGGCTTGCTCCACGCCAAGTTCCTGAGAAGCCCCTGGCCCCATGCGCGGATCGTGCGCCTGGACACCAGCAAGGCTGAGGCCGTGCCGGGGGTCCAGACCGTAGCGACGAGCCGGGACGTCCCAGGACAGCAGGTGAAGCGGGAAGTGCCCAGTGGCAGGCACACGCTCTTCGCGCAGGGCAAGGTGCTCTTCTTCGGGCAGCCCGTCGCGGCGGTAGCGGCCAAGACCGCCGATATCGCGGAGGAGGCCTGCCGCCTCATTCAGGTGGAGTACGAACAGCTCCCGGTGCTGACGGATGTCCTTGAGGCCATGAAGTCCGATGCGCCTCTCCTCCACCCTGACGTGTACACGGACAGCCTTGGCGGCCGGGCGACGGTGCCCAGCAACGTGTCGCTGCACGTCGAGTTCCAGCGCGGCGATGTGGAGCAAGGCTTCAAGGAAGCGGACGTGGTGATGGAGAGGACCTTTCGGACCCAGACCATCCACCAGGGCTACCTGGAGCCTCGAGCCGCCGTGGCCGAAGTGGGGCCCGATGGGAAGGTGACCGTGTGGGCTTCCAGCCAGGGGAGCTTCAATCTCAGGCAGCTCCTGTCAGAGGTGCTGGGACTTCCCCTCTGGAAGGTCCGGGTGGTCCCCATGGAGGTGGGAGGCGGGTTCGGAGCAAAGGGATTTGCCGTGGCGGCGCCCATCGCCGCCGTTCTGGCCCAGAAGGCCAAGCGGCCCGTGAAGATGGTGCTCAGCCGCGAGGAGGATTTCACTTCCGGCCGGCCCGCCTCAGCCTCGGCCATCCAGTTGAAGATGGGCGTCACCAGGGAAGGCCGCATCACCTCGGCCTCCGGGAGGGTCGTCTACGACTGCGGGTCCTTCCCAGGGATCGTAGCCACTGGCGGGGCCCTCGCGGGACTGGGGCACTTCCGCATCCCCAACCTGAAGTTTGAAGGCTATACCGTGGTCACCAACCTGCCGCCCATGAGCGCCTATCGTGCCCCCGGTGCACCGCAGGTCAACTTCGCCGCCGAGTCCCTGATGGACATGTTCGCGGAGGCCCTTGGCATGGACCCCATCGAGCTCCGGCTGCGGAACGTCGCCAGCGAGGGGGACCCCATGCCGAACGACGTCCCGTTCCCGAAGAACGGCTTCAAGGAGACCCTGGCAAAGGCCGCTGGCCACCCGCGCTACAGGACTCCGCTCTCGGGGAAGAACCGCGGCCGGGGCGTCGCCTGCGGCTTCTGGCTAGGCGGCGTGGGAAGTTCGGCGGCGCACGTGAACCTGAACGCCGACGGCTCGGTGGCGCTGGTGGTGGGCTCGGTAGACCTGACGGGTACTCGCACAACCCTGGCCCAGATGGTGGCGGAGGAGTTCAGCATCCCCATGGATAGCGTTTCTGTGGTGACGGGGGACACCGACACGGCCCCTTACTCCGATGTCACCGCCGGCAGCAGGACGACCCACCAAATGGGGGCGGCGGTGGTCCGGGCCTGCCAGGACGCCAAGGCGCAGCTCGTGCAGCGCGCGGCTCTCAAGCTCCGCGCCGACCCTTCCGCCATCGAGTTCGCCGATGGGAAGCTGCGGCTGAAGGCATCTCCTGACAAGTCTGTCAGCCTGGCGGAACTGGCCCGGACGAGTGTCACCACCGCCGACGGTGCCGTGACAGGCCGGGGGGCTATTGGCGTCCCCGCCAGGATTCCCCTCTTCTCCACCCACGTGGTGGACGTGGAGGTGGACCGGGAGACGGGGAAGGTGAATGTCCTGGGCTACACCATAGCGGAAGACGTGGGCCTTGCCGTCAACCCGGTCCTGGTGGAAGGCCAGATGCAAGGTGCCGTTGCCCAGGGAATCGGATGGGCCCTCACCGAGGGGTACGTGTTTGAAAAGGGCATCCCGAAGAACACGACCCTGCTCGACTACCGGCTGCCTACCTCAGTGGACGTACCGTTCATCGACACGGTAATCGTGGAGGTCCCGTGCCCCACTTCCCCCTACGGCATCCGAGGCGTGGGCGAGGGGCCCTTCGTCCCCTCCATGGCGGCCGTTGGCAACGCCATCCACAAGGCCGTGGGCGTCAGGCTCACTCAACTCCCCATGTCGCCCGAGGCCGTCTTCTGGGCCCTGCAAGAGAAAAAGGACGGCGGGCACAGCTAGGCGGGCGACTACCCCACGAGCAGGCTCACGGGGTTCTCCAAGAGGCGCTTGACCTCCTGGAGGAACCGCGCCCCCTCGGCGCCGTCGGAGACGCGGTGGTCCACGGAGATGGTCACCTTCATCCGCTGGCGCACTACCACCCGGTCGCCCTCGCCCACCACGGGCACCTTGCGGATGGAGCCCACGGCCAGGACGCCGCTCTGGGGAGGCAGAATGATGGCGCTGAAGCTCTCCACATCGAACATGCCCAGGTTGGAGATGCTGAAGGTGCCGTTGTACTCCTCCTGTCGCAGCCTCCCCTGCTGGGCCCGCTCGATGAGGTCTTTGCTGGCCCGGGCGATCTCCGCCAGGGACTTGCGCTCGCAGTGGAGGACGGCGGGGACCATCAGGCCCTGCTCCAGAGCAACGGCCATGCCGATGTGGATGGCCTCGTGGGTCTCCAGGTGGTCCTCGCGGTAGAAGGAGTTGAGCGCGGGGAACTTCTTGAGGGCCAGGGCCGCCGCCTTGACGATCATGTCGTTGACGGAGAGCCGCGGGTCGTTGCTCAGGGCGTTGTTGAACTGGCGGCGGAAGTCCATGGCCGCCGCCATGTCGACCTCAGAGGTCACGTAGAAATGCGGGGTGCCAGGCTTGCTTTGAATGGTGGCCCGGGCAATCGCCTGGCGCATGCGAGAGAGCTCCAACCGCCCGGGCGCCACCGGAACGGCGGCCAGTGCCGCCGGGAAAGCCGCGCCCCGGCCAGCCGCTGGCTGCCCGGCCTCGTGGGCGAGGACGTCCTCTCGGGTGATGCGACCGCCGGGCCCGGTGCCGGTGACCTGGCGCAGGTCAATGCCCTTCTCCTGGGCGAGACGGCGCGCCACGGGCGACGCCTTGAACTCTTCTGTGGGCGCTTCTGCTGCCTGGGCGGCGACAGGCCCGCCGGGGACGGCCGGGGGAGGAGCGGCCGCTGGGCCCGGAGCTAACGGCGCCTTCGCTTCCAGTTGGCTGATGTCCTCGTCCGGCGCGGCGATGATGCCGATGATGTAGCCTACGGCAACGGTGCTCCCCGGAGCCGCCAGGACCTTCCGAAGGACGCCCGTGGCCGTGGCCTCCATTTCGACCACTGCCTTGTCAGTCTCGATCTCCGCCAGAGGCTCGCCCCGGCTCACCGGCTCCCCTTCCCGCTTGAGCCAGCGGACCACCGTGCCGCGCTCCATGTCGTAGCCCATCTGGGGCATGACGACTTCGGTAGCCATGGACCCTCACCCCCTGCGTCCCTCTCTCCCTTCTCAGAAGAGGGGAAGATTCCCGGGCCCGGGATGGCGCATGCTTACTTGCCCAGCGCCGTCTCCACGGCCTGCACCACCGCCGCCGGGCCAGGAATGGCGGCCCGTTCCAACTCCCGCGAGTAGGGCATCGGCACGTCGGCGCCCGCGACCCTGAGGACAGGGGCGTCCAGGGAGTCGAAGGCGCGCTCCTGGATCTGGGAAGCGATCTCGGCGCCGAAGCCGCCTGTCTTCCATGCCTCTTCCACGACCAGGGCCCGCCCGGTCCTCTGGACCGACTGGAGGACCGTCTCTATGTCCAGGGGTCGCAGGCAACGCAGGTCAACGACCTCGGCGTTGATGCCCCGCTTGGCCAGCTCCTCGGCGGCGGCCAGCGCCACCAGGACCATGCGCGAGTAGGCCACGATGGTGAACTGGTCCCCCGGGCGCTTGATGTCGGCCACTCCCAGGGGCACCACGTACGGCTCTTCGGGCACCTCGCCCCGGGTGCTGTAGAGGAGGATGTGCTCCACGAAGACCACCGGGTCCCTCTCCTGGCGGACGGCCCGAAAAAGGCCGAGGGCATCGTAGGGCGTGGCGGGCACGACCACCTTGAGGCCGGGGACCGAGGCGAACCAGCCCTCGAAGCTCTGGGAGTGGGTGGCGCCCAGTTGCGCGCCGCCACCGGTGACGGTGCGGAGGATGAGGGGGACGCTGAACTGCCCGCCCGACATGTACCGGATCTTGGCGGCGTGGTTCACGATCTGGTCCATGGCCAGCAGGGAGAAGTTGATGGTCATGATCTCGATGACTGGGTGCAACCCCCCCAGGGCGGAGCCTGTGCCTGTCCCCACGATGGCCGATTCGGAGATGGGCGCCTCCATGATCCTGCGCGGGCCGAACTCCTGGAGGAACCCCCTGGTGACGGCATAGGCGCCGCCGTAGGCGCCCACGTCCTCGCCCAGGATGTACATGCGCTCGTCTTCCCGCAGGGCCTCGCGCAAGGCCCGGCTCACCGCTTCCCGATAGGTGATGGTGGGCACCCTCACCCTCCTTCGGCTCGAAGAGTCTTCGACTGCCCCTTCGCTCCGCTCAGGGCTTCGGCTCAGGACAGGCCGCGCCCCCTCTGGACACTCCCCCGCCTGGAGTTCCCCGACGAGATCAAGGTCACGAGAGACCTACGGGTTGGCGTAGAGGTTCTCGTAGAGCGCCTCGGGAGCGGGGTCCGGGCTCTCCTCGGCAAAGCGGATGGCCTCCTCCACCTGCTCTTCCACCCCCTGGCCGATGGTCTCTAGCTCCGCCTCCGAGGCGATGCCGTTGGCCAGGAGGAACTGCCGGTGCTTGGCGACGGGGTCGCGCTTCTGCCAGAAGGCCTCTTCCTCCTTGCTCCGGTACTCCGAGGGGTCGGCCATGGAGTGGCCCCGGAACCGGTAGGTAAGCGCCTCCAGGAAGTAGGGCCCTCCCCCGTCTCGCACCCTTCCAACGACGCCTTCCATGGCTTCCCGGACAGCCAGCACGTCCATGCCGTCCACCTGGCTCGACGGGATGTGGTAGGGCTCCACGATCCGGTAGATCTCGTCGGCGGCGGCGAACACCTCCTTGACGGGGCTCCCCATGCCGTACAGGTTGTTTTCGCAAAGGAAGACGACCGGAAGGCGCCAGATGGCCGCCAAGTTCATGGACTCGTGGAACTCCCCTTCGTTGAGGGCGCCGTCGCCCAGGATACAGAGCACCACGCGGTTCTCCTTCAGGTAGGAGGCAGCAAGCCCAAGGCCCACGGCCAGGGGCAACTGGCCACCGACGATGGCGTAGCCGCCCATGAAGTTGCGGGAGGCGTCGAACAGGTGCATGGAGCCCCCCATGCCCTTGCTACAGCCGGTGACTTTGCCGAAGAGCTCCGCCATGACCACCTTGGGGTCCAACCCTCGGGCCAGGGCATGGCCGTGGTCCCGGTAGTGGGTGGCGATGTAGTCCTGGGGCTCCAGGGTGGAGATGGCGCCAGCGGCGATGGCCTCTTCGCCGATGTAGAGGTGAAGGAAGCCACGGACCCTGCCCCTCATGTACTGCTCGGCGGCGCGCTCCTCGAAGATGCGCAGGAGGCGCATCTGGCGGTAGAAGTCCACCAGGCTCCGCTTGTCTAGGGCCTGCGCTGCAGGCTTCATAGCCTTTCTCCCGTCACCCCCGCCGGGCGACCCTTGGGGCCTCCGGGAGACCTCCCTAGGGGGTCTCACCCGTTGCCTCATGTGGTCCGGCGGTAGCCACGGCGATCCCTCCTTTACAGAGCCATGCATAGATATCTAAACGTTTCCAGCGGTCAGCCTGGACTGGTGGGTGTCATTCTGAGCGAAGCGAAGAATCTGGCGGGGTTGGGGACACCCTCGCCCCAGATTCTTCGTCGCTTCGCTCCTCAGAATGACAGGGCATATGTTTAGCTCACCGTTCAAGGCTCTGTAGGAGGGTGCTGAATCCCGACTGGTCGGGACGACCATCCCCCTCGCCTCCTTTCCTTCGCCTGGCTCAGGGCAGGCTCCGTCCCGACTCTCGGGACTCTGGACTCCCCTTTTTTCAGCAGCCTGTTAGATGTGAATGGCCTGGCCATCGCTGGCAAGGGCCGCCTCCTTGAGGGCCTCGGAGAGGGTGGGGTGCGCGTGCACCAGCCAGCCAACCTCCCGGGTAGTGCCCTCCAGCAACCGGCCTAGGGAAAGCTCCCCCAGAAGCTCGGTTACGTCGGGGCCGATAAGGTGGGCTCCCAGAAGCTCCCCGTGGCGTCCGTCGGCCACCACTTTCACCATCCCTTCGGCCTCGCCGATGGCCAGGGCCTTGCCGTTGGCGGAGAAAGGAAACTTGCCGACCTTCACGTCGTAGCCCGCCTCCCGGGCCTGCCGCTCCGTGAGGCCGAAGCTGGTGACCTGGGGGTGGCAGTAGGTGGCGCGGGGCATCAATGGGTAGTCCAGAGGAGGGGTCTCCAGGCCAGCGATCCTCTCCACCGCCAGCACGCCCTGGGCCTGGGCCACATGGGCCAGCAAGAGGATGCCGGTCACATCCCCGATGGCGTACACGCCCGCCACGTTGGTGGCCATGGAGGCATCTGCCTTGATGTACCCGCGGTCCAGGGCGACGCCCGCTTCCCCCAGCCCCAGGTCCTCACTGTTCGGCAGGACCCCTACGGCCACCAGCACGACCTCAGCCTCCACGGCGGAGGTCTTCCCCGCGGCCTCAAGGCTCAGGCGCACGGTATCCTGGTTCCTCTGGACGCCCGTGACCCGCGCCCCGGTCATCCACTGGATACCTTGCTGCGTGAAGGAACGCTCCAGGAGTCGGCTCACGTCCTCATCTTCGTTAGGCAGCAGGTGGGGAAGCATCTCAACGATGGTGACCTTGGCCCCGTAGGCGTTATACAGGTAGGCGAACTCCACCCCCGTGGCGCCCGCGCCGATGATAGCGAGCCGCGGGGGGACCTGGCGGAGCTCCAGGGCCTCGCGGCTGGTTATGACCTGCCGACCGTCTATCTCCAGCCCAGGAAGGGTGCGTGGACGTGCCCCAGTGGCCAGGACCACGTGCTTGGTGGTCAGCGCATGCCCGTTGGGCGCTATCTGGACGGTGTGGACATCCTGAAGGCTAGCCCTCCCATGGATGTGCTCGACCCGGTTCTTCTTCAGAAGCGTCTCTACCCCGCGGACCAGGGTGGCCACCACCTTCCTGCTGCGGTCCACGGCCTTGCCATAATCGTAGCGCAGGTTGTCAAAGCTGATGCCGAACTCGTCAGCCCGGCGGAAGAGCCTCAGCACCTCGGCATTGCGCAGGAGGGCCTTGCTGGGGATGCACCCCCAGTTGAGGCAGATGCCTCCAACGCTGTCCTGCTCCACCACGGCAGTCTTCAAGCCCAGTTGGCCCGCCCGGATGGCGGCGACGTACCCTCCGGGTCCCGCTCCTATCACGACCACATCGTAGTCAGGCATCTGCTTCTTTGGGCCTGGGGATGCAAGGCAATCTCGCAGCCAAGCTTACCATTATACACACATACACAGAACGAGGTCTTGGTCGGCGGTAAGCTTGCCGCCCGCCTCGCTAGCCTTCCGGCTCCTGGGGCCTGGCGCCACGCTTCTTCTTCTCCCTTCTCGCCAGCCATGCCAGCCAGACCCCCAGCTCGTACAGGAGGAGCATGGGGAGGGCCACGAGCGCCTGGTTCACGGGGTCGAACGTCGGGGTGATAATGGCCCCCAGGACGAAGGCCACGACGATGGCCAGGCGGCGGCCCCGGGCGAAAGTGCGGGCCCGCACCACGCCGGTACGAGCCAGGAGCCACATGATGACGGGCAGCTCGAAGCTCACCCCCATCCAGAACATGAGGTTGAGGATGAGGTTGATGTAGTTGCCGATGCGGACGAAGGGCGTGGCGAGGTCGGCGTTGAAGGTGAGGAGGAACCGGATGGCAGGCGGTATGAGAACGAAGTACCCAAAGGTGACACCGGCAGCGAAGGCCAGGCTCACCCCGGGGAGCAGGACCACCAGGTAGCGCCGCTCCCTGGGGGTGAGCCCGGGGGCCATGAAACGCACCGCCTGGTACACCACCACCGGCAGGGCCAAGAGCAGTCCTCCCATCAGGGAAACCTTCATGGAGACGCCCAGCATCTCCGTCAGGTCGGTGAAGACCAGGGTAGCCTGCTGCCGGGCGGGAGCCGTGAGGAACCTGAGGACCCTCTGGTGAAAGGCAAAACCGACGCCGGTCCCTATCGCGACGGCGACCGCTGCGATGAAGAGTCGGCGCCTGAGCTCCTCCAGATGCTCCCGCAGGGGAAGTTCGGGCTGGGTATGCTGGGGCATCAGCGGTCGGGAGGCTGCGGGGCGTCGGGCCCGCTATCGGCGGCACCCTGGCTGGGCCGCGCTCGGGGTGGCTCCGCCTCGGGAGGCTCTTCCAGAGAAAGGAGCCGCGGGATCTCCGAAGCGGCCCGTTGCAGCGTGCGGACCTGGCGCCCCAAGGTGCGCGCGGCCTCCACCATGCGGTTCGGGCCCAGGACGAGAAGCGCCACCACCAGGACAAAGACGAGTTCCAGGGGGCCCATTCCAAAGAGGTTCATGCTTGTCCTGCGCCGGGCCCCGTACCCGCCTCCCTTGTGGCCGGCCGCCGTGTGGCCCTCGAGCGCTACCGCCGGAGGTGCGGACGGCTGCCCCAGCGCGGCCGGTCTCCACTGCCGGCCTGCTCGGCGAGGCGCGGCCTAGGAGCCGTACACGTGGTCTCCAAGAGTCGCCGCATCGGGATAGGGCGCCGCCTCGGCCTCCTGAGTCGCCTGGTCCACCTCGTGCCTGGCCTGAATCAGGATACGCTGCTCCTCCTGATCGGTGAGGAGGCCCTGGGCCTTCAGATAGGCGGCAAACTTGGGCAGCGGGTCCCGCTTCTTCGCCTCTTGGAGCTCCTGGGCGGAGCGGTAGCGCTTGTCATCGTCGTCGCTGGTATGCGGCATCAGTCGCTCCACCTTCGCCTCGATGAGGGTGGGCCCACCACCGGAGGTTGCCAGCTCGACGGCCTCCGCCACCGCCTGGTAGGTCTTCAAAACGTCTGTGCCGTCGACGGCCACGCCCGGGATGCCGTAGCCTGCGGCACGGTCCGCAACGCTCTCGATGGCCATCTGCTTGCTCTGCGGCACCGAGATGGCGTACCGGTTGTTCTCGCACAGAAAAATGACGCTCAGCCGATGGATAGAGGCAAAGTTGAGCGCCTCGTGGAAGTCCCCCTGGCTGGAGGCGCCCTCGCCGAACAGGGTAAGCGTCACCGTGGGGTCGCCGCTCAACTTGCAGCCCAGGGCATAGCCGACGGCATGGGGGAGCTGGGTGGCGACGACGCTGGAAAGGTTGAAGACCTTGAGGTCTGGCCTGGCCCCGTGAAAGGGGAACTGGCGGGCGCCGCTGAAGGTCTCCCCTGCCTTCGCCATGAAGCTGAGGAGCAGCTCTCGCGGGCTCACGCCCAGGGCAACCATGACCCCCAGGTCCCGATAGTTGGGGAAGTAGGCGGCAGAGGGGACGCGGCGCATGGCCCAGACGGCGGCCACGTGAGTCGCCTCGTGGCCCTGGCTGGGCACGGCGATGGCGGCCTTGCCCTGGCGGTTCAGGGCCCACCAGCGCTCGTCCAGCACCCGCGTCAGCACCATAGAGGCGTACATGCCCAGCAGGTCTTCCGGGGATACGTCCGCTACCGTTGGGGAAGCCGTCCACGCCGGCGCTTTCCCGGGCGCCTCGGTGGAGGAACGGCGGGCCATGGGTGACCTCCTTCAGCCTTCCGGGGACCGCACCACCTCTCGGGACTCGCCGACCCCATGCGGGGTCAGCGCACCGGCTGCCCTCTCTCTTGCGACATGATAGCGAGGCCCAGATAGCATGTCAAGCTCGGCCTATCCGGGGCGGCGGTGACTCCTGGTGGCTGCGAGAGTGCCACAGGGGACAGTGGAGGCACTCGTCCGGTGGTGCGACTTCCCAGAGGATGGCGCCCGCCCGCTGGAGGAAGTCTACCGCCAGGCAGAGGGGAAGGCCCACGACGTTGAGCCAGCACCCCTCCACGTGGACAACGGGACGGAACACAGGGTTCTGGATGGCGTAGGCCCCCGCCTTGTCCAGGGATTCCCCGGAGGCAATGTAGGCCTCGATCTCGGCGTCCTCGTAGGCACGCATGGTGACCAGGCTCTCTGCCGCCCCACCAAAGCCCTTCCCTGCCGGGGCCCGCACCACGGCGACGCCGGTAACGACCCGATGCCGCCTGCCCCGGAGCTGCTCCAGCATGCGCCGCGCTTGGGCCGCGTCCCGGGGCTTTCCCAGCAGCGCGTCACCGTCCACCACGAGGGTGTCGGCGCCCAGCACGAGCCCTCGCCGCAGGCGGGAGGCGACGTGCCGGGTCTTGGCCAGGGCCTGCCTTACGACGTACGCTTCCGGCTCCCCCTGGGGCGCCTCCTCTTCGAGACCGGCGGGGACCACCAGGAATGGAATGCCAGCGTGCCGCAGGATCTGCTCCCGACGGGGCGAGGCCGAGGCCAGGACGATAGGCACCTTCGCCCGCTCAACCCTTTGGTCGCTCATGGCGCAGAGACGTGACGCACTCCACGTGGTGCGTCTGGGGAAACATGTCCATGGGCTGGACCTTCTCCAGCCGGTAGCCGCCTTCCACCAGGACACCGAGGTCCCGAGCAAGGGTCTCGGGGTCACACGAGACGTAGACCACTCGGGTTGGGGACAGGCGGAGCAGCGCCGAAAGGGCCTCAGGGCTGCACCCTGCCCTGGGAGGGTCCAGGACCACGGCATCCACGGGCGGCGACAGGGCCGCCAGCGCCGCCTCGGTCTTGCTCTCGATGATCTCCACGTTGCGGAACGGCGCCAGGTTCTCGCGGGCATCCTTGACGGCGGCCGCCGCCTCCTCAATGGCAAGCACCCGGGAAGCGAGCGGGGCCAGCAGGGCGGCGAAGGTGCCCACTCCCGCGTAAGCGTCCACCACCTCCTCTCGGCCAGAAAGCCCAAGGGCTTCCCGCACCAAGTCCACCAGCCGTTCCGCCTGGACGGTGTTCACCTGGAAGAACGACGACGCGCTCACTCGGAAGGAGACACCGCCGAGTTGCTCCCAGGACTGTTTCTGCCCCGAAGGCAGGGGGACCTCCGGGTTTCGCAGGGAGGGCTGGATAAGCAGGGAACCCGTACGGACGCCGTAGCGGACGGAGACCTGGCGGGTCTCGGCGCAGCGACCCTGCAACTGCCTGACGGCCTGGTTGATCGCGGCGTCCATCAGCAGACACTCGTCGATGGAGACAAAGCGCCGGCTCTCCCGATGGACGAACCCCAGATGCCCTCCCCACCGGACGGTGAACCGGGCGTGGTTCCGATAGCCGTACTGCTGTGCGGCTGGAGAAGTGGAGGCCACAGGGGCATCCGACAGGCCGGCGGTGCGAAGGGCTTGCGCCACCACTTCCCGCTTCAGCTCGAGCTGGTGCTCGTAGGCCATGTGCTGCCACTGGCAGCCGGTGCACTCGCCAAAGTACGGGCAGGGCGGCCGGACCCGATAGAGCGAAGGCTCCAAGACCTCCACCACCCGGGCGGCGACGTAGTCGCGGCGCTCCCGCACCACCTCCACCTCCACCTCCTCCCCGGCGATGCCTCCCAGGACGTGCACAGGCTTCTCCCCCAAGAACGCCAGGGCATCCCCCAAAGGGGTGTACCCGACGAGCTTCAGGCGAAGCCGCTGCCCCTGCTGGACCACCACTAGACCACGGCCCTCCGGCGCTCAAAGAGCACCACCGCCGCCGCAAAGGCTGCGGCCGCCACCCCCATGTAGACCGCCAGGCTGGACAGGTGGAACTCCCCCATGGTGAGGACCTCCAACGGGCGGTAGTAGTAGAAAATGGAGAGGCGCTGGACCCAGTCCAGGGAGTCCAGGAGCGGGCCCAGGAAATTCACCACGTAGAGGGCGGCCGTGACTCCACCGGCCAGCACCGCCGCCTTCCGGGGGTCCCCCACCACGCAGGAGATGAGGAGCGAGTAGCTCCCGATGGCCACCACCACCAGCCCACCCTGCAAGAGGGCGAGCAGGACGCGCCCCAAGTCCACTTCGGCATCCGCCAGGGGCTGCCCCAGTCCGATGCCGATCACGGACAACACCGCGACCAAGGCAATAATGACGCCAAAGGCCAGGAACTTGCTGGCCACGACGACCCAGCGGGCCACGGGCTGGGACAGCAGCAGTTCCATGGTACCGCGCTCCACCTCGCGGGCGACGATGCCGGAGCAGAAGAGGAAGGCGTAGGTGCCCACAAGGATAGGCCACCAGCTCAGGTACTCCACGGCCAGGTATCCGGGGAACGTCATGCCCGTCTCGCCCAGGACCTCCTGGAGAAGCCGCTCATCGGTGACCCCGGTGACGGTCTTCAGCACCTCGGGCATGGACTCGATGTATTGGCGCAGGCCCATGGCTCCCATGGCTTCCTGGACCGAGGGAAACAGCGCGCCGATGAGGACGCCGTACAGCGCCAGGAACACGGCCCAGCCGACGACGGCCCAGCGGCTCAGCGTCAAGGTAGCACGGAACAGGGCGCCGCTCATCCCTTCGTTTCCACCTTCCCTTGTCGGTAGAAGTCCAGGAAAATGTCCTCCAACGCCGCCGGGGGAAACACGATGTCCTCCACCGGAAGCGCCGCCACTCCTTTCAGGACTGCCTGAAGGTCGCCCCACACGGCGAACTCCAGGCTATTCCCGTTGCGTCGCAGGAGCTCCACGCCCGGGATGTGGAGCTCCTCGTCCCTCACGGGGCTCCGGAGCGTGAGCTCCATCTTGCGCACCCGCCTGGCTCTGAGGGCCGCCACCTCTTCCACTGCCACAAGGTTGCCCTCGCGCACGATGCCCACCCGGTCGCAGAGCTGCTCCACCTCGGGGAGGCTGTGGGAGGAGAGGAACACCGTCTTGCCCCTCGCCTGCTCCTCCTGAAGGAGAGCGTGCAACTCCCGCTGCATGAGCGGGTCCAGGCCCAGTGTGGGCTCGTCCAGGACCAGCAGTTCCGGGTCGTGCATCAGGGCCTGGATAACCGCCAGCTTCTGCTTCATCCCCCGGGAGTAGGCGCGAACGGGCCTGGAGAGGTCCATCTCCAGACGCACCGCCAGCTCCCGCATTCTGCGGGTCCCTCCTGGGCCTCGGAAACTTCCCAGGAGTTCCAGAAGCTCCCTGCCCTTCAGAGGGTCGTAAAGGGCCACCTCTCCCGGCAGGTTCCCCACCCTGTGTCGGACCTCCCTGGAGTGGCGCCGCACCTCCAGGCCAAAGATGCGTGCCCAGCCCCGGGTGGGCCGAAGGAGGTCAAGAAAGAGGCGGATGGTGGTCGTCTTGCCGGCGCCGTTGGGGCCCAGGAAGCCAAAAATCTCCCCGGGGAAGACCTGGAGGGCCAAGGCCTCGATGCCCCGGACCGCCCCGTAGTAGCGGGTCAGGTCTTGAGTCTCGATGACAGGCACCCGGCTGCTCATGGTCACCACCCCTTCCACTATACCCCACGGACTGGACATCCTTCAAAAGACTCCATGAAGTCATTTCAAAAGGGGTCTCCTGGAGGAGTCCATCCCGACGGGTCGGGATGGCGGGGTTCTAGGGGTGTCCCCCACTGGGCACTGCCCAGACCCACGACTCGCTACCGTCGCCTGTCGCAGGTACGCTGCAACGCTGGTGCATGGGGGT
>JACQOS010000126.1 GCA_016202425.1 Chloroflexota bacterium | reverse complement strand
GAGAACCACCCCGACATGCAGAAGAACTACCTGGGGCTGGTGTACCCGCCCCTGGGGCACGTGGGCAACACCGGCGATGGTGTCCGCATGGCCCAGGAGCTAGGCGCCGACCTGTGGCACATGAACGGCGTCGCCTGCACCCTGGGCTACTGTGTTCCTGACTACGATGCACCTCTTGGGTTTGGCATGCCCGCGCCGGGGTACATCTTTGTGGACCAGTACTGCCACCGTTTCATGGACGAAACGGGCACCGATACCCACCAAATGGGCTTTATCTTCTCCCAGTTCGACACCACATCGGGTACCTATCCCCGTATGCCAGCCTACGTCCTCTTCGACGAGGCCACACGCCAGGCAGGCCCCGTGGGTCACACGGTGCAAGGACGGATCAGCGACTATTACCAGTGGAGCCCTCGCAACACGGCGGAGATCGAGCGGGGGTGGATCAAGACGGGCAAGACAGTCTCTGAACTGGCGGAGGCGCTCGCCTTAGAGCCGAAGGCCCTCCAGGAGACCGTCGCCCGCTACAACCTGGCGTGCCTCGGTGGGCATGATGCGGACTTCAACCGGAGGCAGGACACCCTTACACCCCTGATCGCCCCGCCCTTCTATGGGGCTGCCATCTGGCCTTGTCTCATCAATACGGAGGGTGGCCCCCGGCGGAATGCCAGGGCGCAGGTCGTCAGCGTGCGCGGCGAACCCATCCGGCGGCTCTATAGCGCCGGGGAGTTGGGCTCCATCTGGGGCATGATCAACCCCGGGGCAGGGAACATCAGCGAGTGCCTGGCCTTCGGGCGGATCGCGGGGCGCAACGCCGCGGCGGAAGAGCCCTGGGAGTAAACCGGCGGCCTCAGTGGTCACACGGGCAACGCCGCACGGCCCGCGTAGCGGGCGCGATCGCCCAGCTCCTCCTCGATGTGCAGGAGGCGGTTGTACTTGGCCACGCGCTCGCTGCGGGCCGGGGCGCCGCTCTTGATCTGCCCTGCCCCCGTGCCAACGGCCAGGTCGGCGATGGTGGTGTCCTCGGTCTCGCCGGAGCGGTGGCTGATGATGGTGCCCCAGCCCGCGGTCTTGGCCATGCGCACCGCTTCCAGCGTCTCGGTGAGGGTGCCGATCTGGTTCAGCTTCACCAGCACGGCGTTGCTCGTCTTCTCCTGGATTCCCCGGCGGATGCGCTCGGGGTTGGTGGTGTAGATGTCATCGCCTACGATCTGCACCCGGTCTCCCAGGCGGGCCATCAGCAGGCCCCAGCCCTCCCAATCGTCCTCGGCCAGGCCGTCCTCGATGCTGAGCATGGGATACGAGGTGGCCCAGGTGGCCAGGAGCTCCACCATCTCCGCCGACGAGAGGCGTTTTCCCTCCCGCGCCAGGACATAGGACCCATCCTGGTACAGCTCCGAGGCGGCCACGTCCAGGCCCAGGGCGCAGTCGGTGCCCGGCCGGTAGCCCGCTCGCTGGATGGCCTCCAGGACCAGGGCGATGGCCTCCTGGTTGGAGGGGAGAGATGGGGCGAAGCCCCCTTCATCGCCCACGTTGGTGGCATACCCGCGCCCTTGGAGGAGGCTTTTGAGGGCCTGGTAGACCTCGGCGCCGCAGCGGAGGGCCTCCCGGAAGGAGGGGAGCCCCACGGGCACTGCCATGAACTCCTGGATATCCGTGGAGTTGGCGGCGTGCCTTCCACCGTTGAGGATGTTGAACATGGGGACGGGGAGAGAGAGCGGCCCATCCGTGCGCGCAAGGTAGCGGTACAGGGGGACCTTCCGACTCCTGGCGGCAGCATGAGCGATGGCCAGGGAGACGCCCAGGATGGCGTTGGCACCCAGGGTGGCCTTGTTGGGGGTGCCGTCCAGGTCTTTCAACCGGTGGTCTATGCCCTCTTGATCGAAGGGGGGAAGCCCCGTCAGCGCCAGGGCGATGCGGTTGTTGACGTTGTCGATGGCTTTGAGGACGCCTTTGCCGCCGAACCGCGCCCGGTCCCCGTCCCGCAGCTCAACGGCCTCGTGGGTCCCGGTGCTGGCCCCCGATGGGACCGCCGCAGTCCCCTCGCTTCCATCGCTCAGGTGGACGGTGACCTCCACGGTGGGGTTGCCCCTGGAGTCCAGGACCTCCTGCGCGTGGATGCGCCGGATGGTGGTCACCGGGCCTCTTGCGGGGTGCGCCGGCGCGCGGCCTCCAGGGCCTTCTCAACGGCCTCTCGGGGGCTCGCTGCCGGGATGATGGCTCGGTCCGGTGCGCCGTTGCGGGAAAAGAACCAGGTCTTCAAGCCGATGACGGGAATCCCGTCGCCCAGAGCGTGACCGATCTCCGACATGGTCCCGTAGGCGCCGTCCACGGCGATGACCGCCCGGCCCGCCTTGACGACGATGACGTTGCGGGCGTAGCCCATTCCGGTGCAGATGGGGTAGTCCACCCAGGCGTTCGCCTCTGTGGGGTCGCTGCCAGGCAGGATGCCGATGGTCACGCCACCCTCGGCCTTGGCCCCCCGGCACACCGCCTCCATGACCCCGTTGAGGCCGCCGCAGACCACCGTGGCCCCATGGCGCGCCAGCTCCCGCCCGACCTCTTCGGCCATCTCCAGGGCCTCGGCGGGGGGATTGTCGCCTCCTCCAATGACCGAGATCAACACCTTGAGCCCTCCAAAATGGGGGAAAGGCAACAACTATTATACACCCGAACCTCGGTCACCCTGTGCCCTGGCCTGCCGTGACGCAGGGCCTTTCAGTTATCCATAAGAGCAGTCCCTGGCTCCTGCACCCCCATCCTAACCTTCCCCCGCTCGCGGGGGAAGGGATTTCTCTCCCCCGTGCAACGGGGGAGAGTCAGAGAGGGGGTGAAGCCGACAATTGAAAG
>JACQOS010000015.1 GCA_016202425.1 Chloroflexota bacterium | reverse complement strand
CGGTAGCGAGTCGTGGGTCTGGGCAGTGCCCAGTGGGGGACACCCCCAGACCCCCGCCATCCCGACCCGTCGGGATGGACTCCCCCGAGGCGTATTTCCGAACCGCTTCTTGGGACCACCGCCCCCTCTCAGTGCCGGGAGGGGGCAGTTTTTTTTGGTCCCAGGGCACCCCGGGGCCGGGGCATCCCTCGTGTACAATGAAGGCGCCATGAAGTCCAGGGTGCAGGTTGCCGTCATTCCCGCCGCGGGCCGGGGCTCGCGCTTCCTGCCGCTGACCAAGGCCATTCCCAAGGAGCTGCTGCCTGTAGTGGACCGGCCCGTCATCCACTACGTGGTGTTGGAGGCCCTGGAGGCAGGCGTGGAGCACATCGTGATGGTGGTGGCTCCAGGCAAGGGGGCGCTGGAGGAGTACTTCGCCGAGGCCCCGGTGGTGGAGCGTGCCCTCCGGGAGCAGGGAAGGCGGGCCCAGGCATTGGAGCTGGGGCGGCTCACCCGGCGGGGCCAGTTCAGCTTCGTGGTCCAGGAGGAGCCCAAGGGACTGGGACACGCTGTGCTGTGTGCCAGGGAAGCGGTGGGTCGCCAGCCCTTCGCGGTGCTGCTTCCCGACGACCTTATGGTGGGGTCGGAGCCTCCGCTGGCCCAGCTTCTTCGGGAGTGGCGGCAGCGGCCTGCAAGCTACGTGGCGGTGGAAGAGGTGCCCTGGGAGAGGGTGTCGGCCTACGGGGTGGTGAAGCCGGCAGGCGACGGGGGGCGGGACGACAGGGTCTTGAGGGTGGGTGGCCTGGTGGAGAAGCCGAGGCGGGAGGAGGCGCCCTCCAATCTGGGCATCGTTGGGCGGTACGTGCTCATGCCGGAGGTCTTCTCGGCCCTGGAGGAGACGAGGCCCGGGGCTATCGGCGAGGTCCAGCTGACCGACGCGCTCGCGCGGCTCGCGGAGCGTGAACCGGTGTACGCCTACCGCCTGTCCGGCACCCGCCTGGACTGCGGGACGCCCCTGGGCCTGCTGCGGGCCTCGCTGGTGCTGGCCCTGGGACGCAGGGATACGGCCCGGGAGGTGCGCCGCTGGCTCAGGGAGATGGGCGAGTAAGGCCCGCCTCGAAGAGTCTTCGACCCAACGGGGTCAGCGGTCCAGCTTGAGGATGGCCAGGAAGGCCTCCTGGGGGACCTCTACCTGGCCGATGCGCTTGAGGCGCTTTTTCCCTTCGGCCTGCTTCTCCAGCAGCTTGCGCTTGCGGGTCACGTCGCCCCCATAGCACTTGGCCAGGACGTTCTTGCGCAGGGCCCGGATGGTCTCACGGGCGATGACGCGGCCGCCCACGGATGCCTGGATGGGAACGTCGAAGAGCTGACGGGGGATCAGGGTCTTCAAACGCTCCACGAGCTTGCGTCCCTGGTGGTAGGCCTTCTCCTTGTGGACGATGAGGGAGAGAGGGTCCACGGGCTGGTTGTTCACCAGGATCTCCAGCTTGACCAGCGGGGCGGGGAGGTAGTCGGTCGGGACATAGTCCATGGAGGCGTAGCCCTGGGTGCGGGACTTGAGCTGGTCGTAGAAGTCCAGGAGGACCTCGGCCAGGGGGACGTCGAACTCCAGGAGGAGCCGGGGGTCGGAAGCCGGGGCTCCGTCGGCGCCGGCAGGGGAGGTGTCGCTGGCCCCCTGGAGGTACTCCATGCGCCGGAACACCCCCCTTCGGCTATCCACCAGCTCCATGATGGTGCCCACGAAGCGGCCCGGGGTGACGATGGTCACGTGCAGCCAGGGCTCCAGGACCTCCTGATAGTGGGTGGGGGGGAGAAGCTGCGAGGGGTTGTTCAGACCCACCGAGGTCCCGTCGTTGAGAACGACGCGGTAGGCCACGGTGGGTGCCGTGGCCAGAAGGTCGAGGTTGTACTCCCGCTCCAGGCGCTCCTGGACGATGTCCATGTGGAGGACGCCCAGGAAGCCGCAGCGGAAGCCGAAGCCCAGGGCAGCGCTGGACTCGGGCTGGT
Source organism: Chloroflexota bacterium (assembly GCA_016202425.1). Taxonomy (GTDB): domain Bacteria; phylum Chloroflexota; class Dehalococcoidia; order Lucifugimonadales; family JACQOS01; genus JACQOS01. The sequence goes on along the minus strand of JACQOS010000015.1, from coordinate 8,722 downwards.
AGGAGAGGGCCGCGTCGTTGAGCTGGAGCTTGGCCAAGGCATCGCCCAAGGCCTGATAGTTCTCGCCGTCGGCCGGGTAGAGGCCGGCGAAGACCATGGGCTTGAGGGGCTGGTATCCGGGGAGCGACTGGGTGGCAGGCCGCTCCCTGAGGGTGATGGTATCGCCCACGGGGGCATGGCGGATGTCCTTGAGCCCCGTGGCCACGTACCCGACCTCGCCTGCGGTGAGGCCCTGGACGGGGGTGGGATGGGGGAGGAAGACCCCCACCTCCACTGCCTCAGCCTCTCGCCCCGAGCTCATGAAGTGGATGGCGTCTCGGGAGCGAAGGCCGCCGTCGACCACCCGGACATAGGCCACCACCCCTTTGTAGGGGTCGTACCTGGAATCAAACACCAGGGCCCGGAGGGGCCCCTGGGGAGCGACCGAGGGAGGTGGTACGCGCTGGACGATGGCCTGGAGGAGGTCCGGGACGCCGGTGCCTTCTTTGGCGGAGACGAAGAGGGTCTCCTGGGGAGGGAAGCCGAAGACCTGCTCCAGCTCCTGCGCTACCTGGCGAGGCCTGGCGACGGGCAGGTCGATCTTGTTGACGACGGGGATGAGGGCGAGGTCCTGCTCCAGGGCGGCGTAGACGTTGGCCAGGGTCTGGGCCTGGATGCCCTGGGCGGCGTCCACCACGAGGATGGCGCCTTCGCAGGCCTTGAGACTGCGGGAGACCTCGTAGCTGAAGTCCACATGGCCGGGGGTGTCGATGAGGTTGAGCTGGTAGTCGTGGCCGTCGGGGTGCCGGTACTGCATGCGGACCGCCTGGGCCTTGATGGTGATGCCCCGCTCCCGCTCCAGGTCCATCTGGTCCAGGAACTGCTCCACCATGGAGCGGCCTGCGACGGTGCCCGTGAGCTCCAGGAGACGGTCGGCCAGGGTGGACTTGCCATGGTCGATATGAGCGATGATGCAGAAATTTCGGATGAAGCGAGGGTCCATGCTGCCAATCATGCTAGCACGGCGCGAGAAGCCTTCACAGGGCTGAAGGCCAGGGTGGCTGGCAGCGCAGGGGCAAGAGCACCGCTGCCGCAGGGCGCTCCCAGCCCCCGCTACGGAGGCCGGTGGCTAGACCCGGATGCAGGCGACCCAGTGGTCTTTGCTCACTTCCCGGAACTCCGGAATGGCCTGGCTGCACTCGGGGATGGCGATGGGGCAGCGGGTGTGGAAGACGCACCCCGCAGGCGGGTTGAGGGGGCTGGGGACGTCGCCCGTCAGGATAATGCGCTCCCGTTGGGCCTCGATGACGGGGTCAGGGATGGGGACAGCGGAGAGGAGGGCCTTGGTGTAGGGGTGGAGGGGGTTCTCGTAGAGCTCCGCCCTGTCGGCCAGCTCCACGATCTTGCCCAGATACATCACGGCGATGCGGTCGCTGATGTGGCGGACCACCGAGAGGTCGTGGGCGATGAAGAGGTACGTGAGGTTGAACTCCTGCTGGAGGTCCTCCAAGAGGTTGATGATCTGGGCCTGAATGGAGACATCCAGGGCGGACACGGGCTCGTCGCAGACGATGAGGCTGGGGCGCACGGCCAGGGCCCTGGCGACACCTATGCGCTGGCGCTGGCCGCCGCTGAACTCGTGGGGATAGCGGTTGGCCATATAGGGGTTGAGGTTGACGACGTTGAGGAGTTCCGCCACCTGCTCGCGGTACTCAGCCTTGTTCTTGACGAGCTTGTGGACGATGAGGGGCTCCCCGATGATACTGCCTGCCGTCTGGCGGGGATTGAGGGAGCTATAAGGGTCCTGGAAGATCATCTGCATCCTGCGGCGGAACTTCCGGACCTCGCCGGCGCGTAGCTTGATGAGGTCGGTCCCTTCGAAGACGACCTCTCCCGAGGTGGGTTCGTAGAGGCGAAGGATGCACCGGCCGGTGGTGGTCTTGCCGCAGCCGCTTTCGCCCACGAGGCCGAGGGTCTCCCCCCGGCGCACCACGAAGCTCACATCGTCTACCGCTTTGATGTCGGCAACCTTCCGTTGGATAAGGACCCCCGACCGGACAGGGAAGTACATCTTGAGGTGGCGGATATCAACGAGAACGTTGTCCTGTTGCATGCGTACCTCGCTCTATGCCCGGCTGGGGAGTTTCTCCCATTGCCAGCAGGCGGAAGTGTGGCTATCCGCAACGGGGAGAAGGGGAGGGATCTCCTGGCTGCACCGTTCCACCTGGAACCGACACCGTTCGCGGAAGCTGCACCCCGGCGGTAGGTTGACCAGGTCTGGAGGCTGGCCTTCGATGGGGTCCAGTTTCTCCTTACGGGGCTCGTCCAGGCGTGGGACGGAGTGAAGGAGCCCCAGCGTGTAGGGGTGCTTGGGGGTCCCGTAGATGTCCCGGGCGCTGCCACGCTCGATGATCTTGCCCGCATACATGACGTTTACCCGGTCGGCGTATCTGGCGACGACGCCCAAGTTGTGGGTGATGATGATAAGGGCGGTACCGAACTCCGTGCAGAGGCGCTTCATCAGCTCCAGGATCTGGGCCTGGATGGTGACGTCCAGGGCGGTGGTGGGCTCGTCGGCGATGACCATCTTGGGGTCACAGCTCAGGGCCATGGCAATCATGACGCGCTGGCGCATGCCGCCGCTGAACTGGTGGGGATACTGGCCCAGCCGGCGTTCGGGGTCCGGGATGCCCACCATGCGGAGGAGCTCGATGGCACGCTTTTCGGCAGCGGCCTTGTTCAGCTTCAGGTGGAGCTCCATGGCCTCGGTGAGCTGGCGGCCAATGGTGAGGACCGGGTTGAGGGAGGTCATGGGCTCCTGGAACACCATGGAGATCTCCTTGCCCCGGATCTGCCGCATCTCGTCGTCATCCAGCTTGCGGAGGTCCTCGCCGTTGAAGACCACCTCGCCCTGCATGACCTTGCCGGGAGGCCAGGGGATAAGCCCCATGATGGAAAGGGCGCTGACGCTCTTGCCGCAGCCGCTTTCGCCCACGAGCCCCAGGGTCTCCCCCTCGTGAAGGTCGTACGTGATACCGTCCACGGCCTTCACAACGCCGTCGGTGGTATAGAAATAGGTGACCAGGTCCTTCACCTCAAGCAGTAGCCCCACAGCTCCTCCTCTTGCCTTTGCCTCGCACTCTCGGGGAAGGCATGGGCTTGGTACACTGAACGGCTCTTCCTGGGGAAGAGGAGACTCGAACTCCTACGCCTTGCGGCACATGATCCTAAGTCATGCTCGTCTACCAGTTCCGACACTTCCCCGCAGCACCCCCGGCTGACTCCCATCATGGCCGAGCCCTGACCCGCCTCGGACTCGAACCGAGAACCCACTGATTAAGAGTCAGTTGCTCTACCAAATTGAGCTAGCGGGCCACGACGGCTACTATCCGCCAGACTTTACCATCCGCTCCGAGCAGTGTCAACCGGCTGAACTAAGAAGCCAGGCCGCAGCCAGGAGGCGGGTCAGCGCTTGTCCGAGGCGAGGACACCTCCCTGGGCCCAGTTCTCCTTGGGGACATCTTCGAAGATCACGATGGTGGCCTCCGGCGTCGTGTGGGCAATGGTCACCACCGCGTCGGTGATGGCCCTGGCCAGCTCAGCCTTCTGGGCGTGGGTCCTGCCGGGCCACAGCTCTACACGCACGATGGGCATGCTGCCATCCTCCTGCGCCAAGTAGGGCCATTATACCAGAGATGCCTGGCTCCCTGGAGTCTCCAGCACGTCCCCGCTATACTGGCCCCGCCATGCAGGTGCTCATCGTGGGGGATATCCATGGCAACCTGGAGGCGTTCCAGTCGGTCCTGGAGGACGCGCGCAAGGCCGGGGGGGTGGGAGAGGTGTGGTGCCTGGGAGACACCGTGGGCTACGGCCCGGACCCCGGCCCCTGCCTTGAGCTCCTCCAGGGACCTGGGCACTGCACCGTGGCCGGCAACCACGACCGGGCTGCCGTGGGTCTCCTGGACCTCGACGCCTTCAACCCAGCGGCGGCCGAGGCGTGCCGCTGGACGGCCCAGCAGCTCACCGCGGCCCAGCGAGGCTTTCTGAGGGAACTGCCGCTGGTGACACGAACGGGCGACTTCACCCTGGTCCACGGAAGCCTGCAGGACCCGGTGTGGGAGTACCTGCTGACGGAGGAGGCGGCGTTGGCGACTTTCCAGAGGCTGGAAACCCGCTATTGCCTGGTGAGCCACTCCCATCTGCCCTTCCTGTGCCGACGTCAGGGGGAGGGGGCGTGGTTTGAGCGGCTGACCGTGGGAAGCGCCGTGTCTCTGGGAGACGGGCCCATCATTCTGAACCCCGGATCGGTGGGGCAGCCGAGGGACGGCGACCCGCGGGCGGCATACGTGCTGTGCGATCCCGAGGCAGGGACGGCGGAGCTTCGGCGGGTGCCCTACGCCATTGAGAAGACCCAGGAGAAGATGGCGAGGGCGGGGCTGCCCTCGTGGCTCATCGCGCGGCTGAGCGTGGGCAGGTAGGCCAGGTCGGTCGGCCCAGGGCCTGGGCCTTCAGGGCTGAGGGCGCTGGCCCGCCGGGCGGAGCCTGTGGATGAACGGGACGCGGTAGAGGACGAAGACCTCGCGGCTGCGCAGGAACCCCAGGTAGATGATGACGACGCCGACCAGTAGGGAGACCGTGTGGTACTGGGGCCGTACCAGGAACTCCAAGGCCCCTCCCGACGCGGAGATGAAGGCGCCTCCGGCGATGAGCACGTTAGAGACGACCCGATAGCTGGGGGCGCGTCGTCTGAGGAACACGATGGCGCTGAACACCGCGCCGCCGATGAGGGCCGCTGACCCGGCCACGTTCAGCAGGGCCGTCAGGCCGCCCACCGAGGGCGGATAGAACCGGGCCTCCTTCGTCTGGCCCTGCTCCGTGAGCTTGAGGCGGTTGGCCATGGGCCTGTCCTTGAGCACCTTCAGGTCGCCCGCGAGTTCCGTCCTGAAGGAGAGGAAGGAGGCCAGGAGGGTCAGGAGGAGCAGGACGACGAACGCGCCGTGGGCGAAGCGCCGGGGCACATGGAGGTAGATGCTTCCCATGCCCAGGTATGCGGCGACCAGCATGGCCCCGGTGAGGTACCAGAGCCGGAATACCCACTCCTGCTGAACGACGGCTCCGACCCAGAGGGCCTGGAGCAGGCTGGCGACACCGTAGAGGGCGAGGCCTACGGTCCAGACGAGCTGGTACGCCTTGCGTCGCTCCAGGTACTGGTCCAGGACGGTGAGGGCGAAAAGAAAGCTCACCACGGCGGTGAAAAGGGGAATGGCAACGGTCACCCTATCGCTCCTCGTAGCTCCGCAGGTTGCGCCTATTCTATCACGGGGGAGGTGTGTCCGCGAGGCCGTCCAAGGCCCGCCTTGCTAGAAGTGGTTCGGAAATACGTCTCGGGGGAGTCCATCCCGACGCGTCGGGATGGCGGGGTTCTAGGGGTGTCCCCTAGATTTATCTTCTTCCCCCTCTCCCTTGCCAAGGGAGAGGGGGAACAGGGGGTGAGGGTTTCCCGAATAGCCTCTATAATGGCGGGGCCACCGTGATGCCGCGTTGCCATCAAGCCAAGAGGGGGCCATGAGAGCCCGGACGGTCCGGGAGGTGGGGGAGTTTGGCCTCCTGGAACGCCTCACGCGCATGGTCAACCGGGCGGGTCTGGGGGCCCCGGCCCCGGAATCGCCTTTTCCCCTGCTGGTGGGCATTGGCGACGATGCGGCAGTTTGGCGGAGCGGGAGCGCCCTGGAGGTCTGCACCACCGACACCATGGTGGAGGGCGTGCACTTCACCCGCGAGACAACGCCGTGGGAGGATGTGGGCTGGAAAGTCATGGTGGCCAACCTGAGCGACGTGGCCGCTATGGGGGCCAGGCCCCTGTACGCCCTGGTGACGCTCGGACTTTCCCCGGAGACGCCGGTGGCGGACGTGGAGGCGGTGTACCAGGGGATGATCCAGTGCTGCCGGGAATACGCGACGCACATCGTTGGGGGGGACATCGTGGCTTCGCCGGTGACCTTCGTGACGGTGGCGTTGAACGGGGTGGCCTGGGGTGAGCCGTTGCTGCGCTCTCTGGTGAAAGCGGGCGACCTCCTGGCGGTGACGGGGTCCCTGGGTGGCTCTCGCGGGGGGCTGGAGGTGATGCTGCGCCACCCGGAGGTGGAGGAGGTGGGCGAGCGCCTGCGGGAGGCGCACCGCCGGCCCCGGCCCAGGCTGGACGAGGCGCGCGTGCTGGTGGAGGAGGGGGTCCGGGCGGCCATAGACGTGAGCGATGGCCTCGTGGCGGACGTGTCCAGGATGGCGCTGGCGAGCGGACTGGCCGCCCGGCTGGAGGCGGACAGGGTCCCTGTGGACGCCGCGCTGTCCTCGGTGTTCCGAGACGAGGCGCTGGAGCTGGCCCTGACCAGCGGGGAAGAGTACCACTTGGTCTACGCGGCCCCGCCCGCCGTGATGGAGAGGACGCTGGCGCGGCTCCCGGGGGCGAGGATGATAGGAAGAGGGGAGCCCGGGCGTCCCGGACACGTGCGGGTGGAGGGCCGGGAGGGGAGGGAGGTCCACTCCTCGCGGCGGGGATGGGACCATTTCCGGCCATGGAGCTCGTGACCCGGTCGGCGGAGGAGACCCGGCAGGTGGGGCGACTGCTGGGCCAGGAGGCCCAGGCAGGGGACCTGGTCCTGCTGTCGGGCCCGCTGGGTGTAGGGAAAACCTGCTTCGTGCAGGGGCTCGCCCAGGGCCTTGGGGTGGAGGAGCCGGTCCGGAGCCCCACCTTTGTGCTGGTGACGGAACACCAGGGGCGCCTGAGGCTCTACCATGTGGACCTGTACCGGGTGGATGACCCGCGGGAGGCCCTGGACCTGGGGCTGGACGAGTATGTGGAGGGAGACGGCGTGTGCGCCGTGGAGTGGGCGGAAAAGGCGACGCCAGTCTTCCCTCGGCAACACCTGTGGGTCCAGATGGAGTACCGGGGGCAGGAGGGCCGCCTGCTCCTGCTGCGGGCCACGGGCACGCGGGCGGAACGGTGGCTGGAGGACCTGACGCGCCGCTGGGAGGGCGCCGAAGCGGAGGTCTCGGGAGGGTCATGAGCCATGCTGCTGGCCATTGATACCTCCACCCGCTACGCTGGCGTTGCCCTGGTCCGAGAAGGCCGGCTGGTACAGCTTGTTCAGTGGCAGTCCCAGCGCAACCACAGCGTCGAGCTCCTGCCCACCATCGAAGCGCTGCTGAAGCGCGAGGGTGTCACCGTTGGGGCCGTCACGGGCATTGCCGTGGCCCGAGGGCCGGGGGGATTCAGCGCGCTGCGGGTGGGGATGAGCGTGGCGAAGGGGCTGGCCCTGGTGCTGGGGATACCGCTGCTGACAGCCACGACGCTGGAGGCGGAGGCCTTCGGGTACCGGGCTGTTGCCGAGGTGCTGGGGGCCGTGCTGGACGCTGGCCGCGAGGAGGTGTACTGGGCCTGGTTCGAGAGGCGGGGGGCAAGGCTGGCGCAAACGTCGGAGGAGCGGGTAGGGCCTCCGAGAGAGGTGGTGCGCGAGGCATCCCCGCAGGCGCTGCTGTGCGGGGAGGGCGTGGAGCGCCACGAAGAAAGCCTGGCGCAGGACCTGCCGCCGGGAGCAAGGCTGGCATTGCCGTACGTGCCTGCGCTTCGGGTGGCTTCGCTGGCCCTTCTGGGTTGGGCCAAGCTTCAGGAGGGGCCCGGAGAGGACCCCGCCGCTGTGCAGCCGCTGTACGTGAGGCGGCCATCGGTCACGCTGCCTTCATCCTCGGGGGCAGTGTCTTCGGGGCCGTAGAAAGGTTGGGACCTCCTTGGCGATAGAACGAACGCTGGTGCTGGTGAAGCCCGATGGCCTCCAGCGGGGGCTGGTGGGCGCCATCGTCTCACGGTTGGAGGGGCGAGGCCTGAAGATCGTGGCGATGAAGCTCATGCGGCTGGACGCCGCGTTGGCCCGGCGCCACTACGAAGCGCACGTGGGCAAGCCCTTTTTCCGGGGGCTGGCCCAGTTCATCACCTCGAGCCCCCTGGTGGCCATGGTGCTGGAGGGGAAGGATGCCGTGGAGGTGGTCCGGCGGGCCATGGGCGATACGGACCCGGTGAAGGCCGCTCCCGGCACCATCCGCGGCGACCTGGGGCTGGACATCGGAAGAAACCTGGTCCACGGCTCCGACTCGCCCGAGGCGGCCGAGCGGGAGGTCGCGCTCTTCTTTCAGGAGGGCGAGGTCCTGGACTACCGCCGGGACGTGGACCCCTGGATCACTGAATCCTGACTACCTGCTTGGCCTTGCTCCACCGGCCCTCAAGCTGGTAGTACTCGCGCGCCCCCGGGGCAAAGAGGTGGACGATGACGTCGCCGAAGTCCAGGAGGAGCCATCCCCCCGCGGCGGTCCCTTCCTGGTGGTGGAGCGATGCCCCCGAGGTCGTCAGGACGTCCACCAGGTCGTGGGAGAGGCTCTCCATGTGGCGCTGGGTCTCGGCGGTCATGATGACGAAGAAGTCCGCGAAAGTGCCCACCTTGCGGATGTCCAGCAACAAGATGTCGGAGGCCTGCTTATCGGAGGCCACCGCGACGGCCTTGCGGGCGTAGGCTACGGGCTCCAGTTCCCCCACCCCCCTGGCGGTTGTCCGCTGCGGCCTGGCTGAGCCTGGTAGGTTCCGGCCAGGATTATAGACAGGCCTCCCCATCAGGTCAACGGTGCTGGGTGCCCCGCAGGGCCTTTCAGTTATCCATAAGAGCAGTCCCTGGCTCCTGCATCCCCATCCTAACCT
>JACQOS010000125.1 GCA_016202425.1 Chloroflexota bacterium | reverse complement strand
GGAGGCGGAGGAGGTGGTGGTGGCGGCGGCGGTGGAGGTGGTGGAGGCGCGGTGACGGTGATGGAAACCGCGGCAACGTTGGAGTCGCTCACACCATCGTTGGCCTTGAAGGTGAAGGAGTCGGAGCCGGTGAAGCCGGACCGGGGACTGTAGCTGACGCTCCCACGGCCGGTGTTGGGCCTAGCCGCCACGCATGGGAGCTTGCTGACAGCGCCCAGGGTGCCGTTGGACGGGCCGGCCACGATGGCGAACGTGATCTCGTCGCACTGCTCTTCGTCGGTGGCGGTGAGGGTGATGACCACGACGGCGTTCTGGCTGGTGGAGACGCTCTGCGACCGGGCCTCGGGGGCCGACTGGACGATGACGGTGGCGGTATCCGTGGCCGTCAGGCCGTTGGAGTCGGTGACGGTGAGGGTGACCGTGTAGACGCCGAAGGCGGCGTAGGCGTGTCCGGCCTGGAGCCCCGTGCCGTTGATGCCGTCGCCGAAGCTCCACCGGAAAGAGACCAGGAAGGTGTTGTCGATGGAGCCGCTGGCGTCGAAGGTGACGGTGACGCCAACGTTCGCCGAGCGATCGGGGCCCGCATCGGCCCTGGGCGGCTCGGTATCCTCCGCGCTCAGGTCTAGAGTACGCAGGATCTCGCCTGGCAAATAGGAGGCTGACTCCCTGGCCAGCAGCGCCTGGGCGGCCAAGGGGTGCTTGATAAAGAAGCGGACGGCGGGCTCCTGCTCCCCTTCAAGCCCCTGGACCAGGACGCTGGGGTCCCCAAAGCCGGGGCCGCCGTACTGGCCAGCCACGCCGGTGCCGACGCAGCCTCGTCCCGGCTCCTGGAGGCAACCCCGGAGCTGGCCTCCAATGAAGGCCGTGATCTGGGTGCCGGCAGGAGCGGGCTGGCCGTTAAAGGTGAGCTTGCCGACGAACGAGGTGGGGAGAGGAGGCGGCTGGGCCAGCGCTACCTGCGCTACGCCGTTGACCGCTCCCAGCAGGAAGACAACACCCACCAACCACAGAAGCACCCCCCGCCTGTTCCGTAGGCGCATCCATGCATCCTTGTCCACAAGTCTTACATCCGCTCCCCTTCTCTCGGGCTACGGACCCTGCGGGAGCCGGCCTCCTAGAGGGCGGTCACGGCAACCAGTCAGGCAGGGGCTCGGGCGTTGAGCTGAACCCGGCCAGGTCGTCCGGATTCTCCATTTGAATCCAGTACCCTTCGAATGGCCGCAGGCTTGGCTGGTGCGGGTTGATAGGCGTGTTGACGGTGAAGGCAAAGGTCACCTCGTTCACCGGCGGGCTTATCACCTGGTTCCAGCCAGGGTTGGCCGTGTTGAGGGCGACATCCAGGCTGGCCAGCGCCTGGGTCAGCGGGATGGACGGGAAGAAGAAGAACCGGCCATGATCCCCAAGCCCCTCCGTCCCCACGCCGCTCTCCCAGCCACCGTCGAACTCCGGGTACTCCCAGAACTCGCCTTGCTTCAACTGCGGCGTCACGCCCACCAGGTTCCACCCGCCCTGTAGCCGCGTGGTGGTGGGGTTGGTGAGGAGCGGGTTGAACAGGTAGCGCAGCCTCACGGGGGCAGAAGCGTACACGTAGATGGCCTGGCCCGGGACCAGCAGCGAACCGGTGCCTAGCGCCTGCCACTGTCGCGTGACGCTGTCGTAGCCAAAGGCAGCCGCGACTTTGCTCAGGTCAGCGATGACCTCACCCAGGGTCCTAGCCTCCAGGGAGATGGGCGTCGAGATGAGGTTCCAGCCGACCTCCAGGCCCGGGCCTTCCAGGCCCAGGAAGCCGATGCGCTGGGTAATGACCGTGGAGGCATTGCGGGTGATCCACGGGTTGAAGAGCACGCCTTCGCTCACCTTATCGCCGGCGCCGCTGCCCCGGCCGGAGGGCCCGAACCGCTCGCCGTACCAGTTGAACGTGCCGTCCACGGGCGTGCCGTGATAGAAGGCGGCGGGCTCATTGGCCAGAAGCGCCTGAAGCGCCGCTGGCATGCGTGCCACGAGGGTCTGCCAGTTGGGCAAGGAGGCCTGCTCGATTTCCAGAGAGGGCGGCGTCACGTTCAGGATGCCCCACTGCCGGTTGCCCACCACGTCGTTCACATTGATGTGGTTCAGGCCGGCGAACCAGGTGGACGCCCCCACGCGGTTCCCCAGGAGCTTGTTGCCCGTGGCTCCGTTGAAGAGGGACACCACGAAGTGCAGGCCCGTTCCATAGGAGAGGACGCTGTTGTTCTCCACCGTCGTATTGTAGGTCTCCGTCAGCAGGATGCCCATGGCTTCCTTGGGGAATGCCGGCGGCAGGGTGCTCTGGGCCTGGGCCTGAGGGGCGGGGGGAGGCGCAGGCGGCGGGAACACGTACAGCTTGGTGTAGCCGCTCACCAGGCCACGCAGCGTCTGGCGGCTCGCGCTCACCGTCGTGGTCCCGGGCGCCACGCCCTTGGCGAGCCCCTTCTGGTCCACAATTGCTACAGCCGTGTCGCTGCTGGCCCACGTGACCAGCGGGTTGATCTCCGCCTTGTCGGCGCACCCCTTCTCCGGCACGTTGAAGACGCCCACGGCCGTGAGCTGGATGGACTCACCGGCAGGCAGCTTGGCTTCCCAGGGCTTCATCTCAATGGCGCAGAGGCTGGAGGCCATGTCCACCACCAGGGTAGCCGGTGTAGCCCTCACGGCCCTGAAGGTTGCGCTAACGCGCGTCACGCCAGGGGCAACACCCAAGGCGAGCCCCGAGGAGCTGATGGTGGCCACCCTCGGGTCGGAGGCGGGCCACCACCCGGCCACGCTGGTCACGTCCAGCACCGAGCCGTCGGCCAGGGTGGCGATAGCCTGGTACTGCTGCGTGGCGCCCCGGCCGATCTCCGCCAGGGCAGGACGCACCTCAAGCGAGGTCACCGGCACGGGCATGTTGTTGCCCACCACCCTGGAGTCCCAGACACCCAGGGTCTCGACGCCCGTCTGCCAGAAGCCGCCGGGCCTGGCGATGTTCTGGGAGGGGAACAGGAACTGCCAGCCGGAGGCGGTGCGGGTGTAGGTGGTGTTATCGGCCACTCTGGTCCGGCCCTGGTCCACCACGAACACGCCCGTGGCCCCGGCCCACGAGCCTATCGCGCCGAAGCTCCCCTCGAAGCTCCGCGCCTCGCCAAAGGAGCTCGCCTCCGAGGAGATGCCCACATCGTTCTTCTCGATGACGGTATCGGAGGAGGCCACGCTGGAGATGCCCAGGACATCGCTCTGGGCCCAGACACCGGCGACGGAGGTCAAGGTCCACAGGATGGACTCAACGGCGCGGGCGTCGGCCCGGCTCTCGCCGGCGGCCCGAACCTTGTTACCCGAGGCCGCCGTGTTGGACGATTCGAAGAGCAACATGCCAAGGCTGGCATGGTACGCGGCCATCTCCGCCACCGCCTCGCCCACGCGCACCTGCTCGAAGGCCCTGGCAGACCCTCCCGCGAAGCCGAAAGCGTTGGCGTTGTTGCCCTCAACCCTGGAGTAGCCGCTGTTGTCCAGGATGATGCCGGCGACGAAGCTGTCCACCTCGCCCAGGGCCACCGGGTCAATCTGGCGCGGGTTGATGCCCTGCGCGTCAATCTCCAGACCGGCGTGGCTGTTGACGTTGACGTTGTTCCCCTTCACCACCGAACGGTAGCTGTTTTCGAGCAGGACGCCCAGGCTCTGGGAGACCGCCAGCCCCAGGGCCACGGCCTCCTCAAGCCCCTGGCTCAGGTCGTGGGAGATGGCCTGGCCCCGGACATTGGACCACACTTGTTTCACATTGTTCTTGGCCACGGTGGCCTCGGGGGAGTCAAGCACGGTGATCCCGTACCCCAGGCCGATGCCTGCCAGCTCGCTGAAGTCGTCCATCTGTGCCTGGACACTGCCGCCGGTGAGCTCCGCCCTGCGCTTCTGGGCCTCCTTGATGGCCTGGAGCAGGCGGAGGTGGCCCGGCGCGCCGGCAAGGGGCAGGGCGCTGGGCGCAGGAGGAGGCGGCACCGCGCCACCCACGGCCCGCACCAGCAGCCGGACGTTGTCTTCCGCGGAGCCGTTGTTCTCCACGATGGTGGCCTTCGGGCCTTCGAAGACCACGATCTGCTGGGCGATGGAGATGCCGAGGCCACCAGCTACGGCCACGGGCGCCGGCGCGGAACCGACTGGCGTGGGCGTAGGCACGGTCGCGGCCGTAGGCGTCGGCGTAGGAGGAGGAGGAACGACCGCCGTGGGGGTGGGCCCCGGTGTCGGCGCCGGCGCGGGCGTGGGCGTAGGTGCTGGCGGTGGCGGTGGCGGTGGCGGCGTAGGCGCCGGCGGTGGTGGCGGCTCCAGCCCCACCACGTCGATCACGCTGTCGCCGTTGGCCCGGACGTTGACCTCGTTGAAGCCTATGGAGGGGGCATAGCCAAGGTCGCTCTCGATGCCCACGGCGACCACGACGGTGGCGCCCGCTTCCTCGGCCTGGTCCGACGCGCAGGTGTATACCTGGTTGGCGTTCCCGCTGGACCCGAAGATGCCGCTGCCCACCGCGAAGATCTCGCGCCCCGTGGAGACGTGGGCGGAGGCCATCTCGGAGGCGGAGCTGGGCTTGGCCGCAGCGGCCCCCCAGGTATTGGTGACCGGGTCGTAGACCTCGTTGGTGTTCAGGTTGCCGAAGTAGTCATGGCCGCCGATGACGTAAATGCTGTTGCCGCACACGCCGGCGATGGCGTTGGAACGCGGCGTGGGCATGGGAGCACCCTGGCTCCACGTGTTGGTGACGGGGTCGTAGATCTGGACCAGGTTGGTCAAATAGCTATGATACTGGCCCTCGGACTCGCCGCTGACCCCCTTGTAGCCGCCAAAGACGTAGATCTTGCCCCGGAAGTCCACCGTGGAGTAGATGTCCATGACGGGCACGGGCAGGGGCGCCCTCTGGCTCCAGGTGCCCGTGGCCACGTTGTACGCCTCGTTCACGCCCAACGCGTTGCCTTGGAATGGCGACGTGCCGTCGCGGCCGCCGATGGCGTAGATGGTGTTGGTGCCCCTGATCCAGGCGACGCCCATTCCTGCCCTGCGAGTGGGCATGGGGGCCCGGCGGGACCAGCTATTGGCCGAGGGGTCGAAGACCTCCACCGACGAGAGCACTCCGCTCTGGCCCGTGACGGGGTCGTAGCCGCGCCCGCCGATGGCGAAGACCTTGGGCTGGCCGCCCTCGACGGCGCACACGCCGCTCAGCTCGGAGCGGTACACCCCGGCGCTGGGCCCGGAGCTCCAGAAGTTGTCCGGGATGTCGTAGATACGCAGGTCTGTGGTGTCGTTGCCGCTGTACCCGTGGGTCACGTAGAGCCTGTCGCCGATGATGACGCCCGCGGCGCCTTCCCTGGCCTGGGGGAGCGAGGCCCTGGACGTCCAGCCCGTGGGCAGTCCTAGGCTGACGTTGGCGCAGCCTGCCGACGCACCGCCTTCCGGCTGCTTCACCCCCAAGCGGAGCTGTCCGTCCACGTTCACGTTGACATAGTTGCCGCCCACGTGGGACAGGTCGCTGCCGTACACCCAGATGCCCGCGCTCAGGGCCTCGGCGAATCCCTGGCTCTCCACCAGGGCCGTGGCGTTCGCGTCCACCAGCCGGTTGAGCACGGTCTGCCTGGACTGGGCCCGCTGGGCGAACTTGAGGAGCGGAGCAGGAGCACCCACGCCCCTGCGGGTGGCCACCCGGCCATCCACATTGATCTTGTTCTGGTTGATCCTGATGTTGGGGCTGGCCACAGCGTCTATGCCGTCGCCCGCGCCCTCACCGACAACGCCTCTCCCGTACTGGTAGTTGATCCAGTTGCCTTCCACCGCCGCCCACGGCGCGTTCAGGAGGCCGATGCCGTAGCCGCCGTTGCCCGACTGAACCTCAAAGCCGTTTTTCTGGATCGAGCCGCCATCGCTGTACCACAGGTCCGCGCCCCAGCCCATGCCGGTCCATCCGGCGCCCCGGGCCGCGTCCACGAAGAACTTGTTATCGAAGATGGCGGGCTCTCCGCCGTACAGCACCCAGATCCCCTGGCCGTCCAGGCTGGACTCGACCTTCATGGCGTTGCCGGCCACGACCAGGTTCTTGCCGTTGACCACGATGTCCATGCCCTGGCCCCAGGCGACCCCGCCATTGTTGCCTGCGGTGAAAGCTCGCACCAAGTCGGGACCGGGCCTGCCCCCGCGCCACAGGACGGAGGCCCGAGGCACGCCATCCAGGATAAAGCCGTAGGCCACGGCGTCCACCCGCGGATGCGTCTGCACGGTGCCCTCGGAGGGGACTACCTCCGTCACCACGCCGTGGGACTCCACGTTCATGGTGTTGTTGACAAACTCGGCGCCCGGCAGGCTACCGCCAAGCACGCCCACGGCCAGAGAGCCGCTGTGGGACAGCACACCCTCTCCCAGCCGCTGGGCGGGCTGCTGGGCCCTGGCCAGCACCTTCTGCTGCGCCTCGGTCAGCACCGGGGCCGACCCCGCCGACGTCACGTTCACCAGGCGCTCGTTGACGCCCCGGACCACCACCTCGTTTTCGATGGCCTTGAGGCCCACGTTCTCAGACAGCAGCATGCCCAGCGCAAAGGAGAACTCCCCGCTGTACGGAGACCTGAGCGTGCCCTCAGCCCTGATTTTGTTGCGGAGGATGCTCGCCCCGTCGGAGCCCGAGACCTGCACCCCCACGCTCCACCAGGGGGCGGCAACGACGGTCGCGGGGCCGTCCGCAATGATGCCCGGGCTGGCAACGACGACGATACCCGTAGCCTGGTTCTCCGAGGTGACGTTCGCAACGCCGCTAAGCAATTGGGCCCTGGCGGAGTTGTCCACCACCACGCCGATGCTCTCCCCCAGGAACCCAGCCACACGCACACCGTTGTTCAGGAGCATGCCATTGGGCGACCCGTACAGGAGCATGCCCAGGCCGGAGACCACGTTCAGGACGCTGACTTTGTTGTCGTGGACGTGGACGTCCGGGGAGTTGCCCACGATGATGCCCTCGCCGAACTCCGGCGGCGGTGGAGGCGTATTGGCGAGCAGCCCCAGCTCGGCGCCGATCTTCACCTCGTGGCCCTGGATCATGGCGCCGGGGCACGTGTCGCAGACCAGGCCCGTCTGCTCCGCCAGGATGGTGAAGCCCATGTTGGGCCCGCCGAACACCATGCCGGGCCGCACCGGGCCAATCTCCACCGCCGTGGGAGCCACGCCGCGGGCGTCGATGGTGGTGATGGCGGCGCCATCCCGGGAGTGGATGAAGAGCCTCTTGGTGACGCGCAGCGCCTCCGGGTAGCGCCCGGGGTAGACCAGGAGCTCGTCGCCCTCGGCGGCGGCGTTCACCGTGCTCTGGATGGTCGGTCCGAAGATGGTGTCGCTGGTGTCGATGCGCCACTCCATGCCGCTGAAGAGGAAGGCCTTGGGCTTGGCCAGCCAGGCGCTGTAGCGCACGCCCTGGCTGATGGCGTCGCCCACGCCGCCGCCGGGCCCGCCCCGAGGACCTGAGGCGTCGCCCCACCAGTTGTGGCGGGCATCTATGAAGGAGCCCAGGTTGCCCGCGAGGAAGGACAGGTTGTTCACGCCCTTCTGGGCGTTCCCATGGATGTCATTCCTGGCAATACGCACGTCCCGCAGGACCGAGCCCTGTGCCAGCAACGCAACGCGGACGCCGTCGCCGACGTAGCCGGTGATCTCGTTGTCGGTGACGTTGATGGTCTGGAGGACGTTGGGGCCAAGGGTCGCGATGGCGACCCCGTGGCCTCCGCCGCCCAGCAGCCTGTTGCCCCAGATGTCCACCGCGCCGACGTTGGCCGCGCCTCCCTGGGCGGGGTTGATGTCCCGCAGCACGATGCTGGCCCGGCCTTGCGTCACGGAGTTGCGGAACTCGTTCCCGTTGATGCGGACGTTGCTGGAGTTGACCTGCGTGGCGCCGTCGCCGCTCACCCGAACGCCCCACGACAGGCCCTTGAGGGTGTTCTGAGTGACCCGCACGTCCTTGACGCCCGCCAGCTCCACGCCCACCGTCCCCTCACCCGTGCCGCCCACAATGCTGGAGAAGGTGTTGCCCGAGATGAGAATGTCCTCGGCGGGCCCGTGGGTCATGTGCACGGCGGTGCTGGTGTCCGCGAGGATGAAGAGGCTGTTGGTGATGCGCACGTCGCGCACCAGCCCTATGGCGTCCTGGCTGGCGATGCCGACCTTGCCCGTGGCCACGTTGAGGACGTTCTCAACCAGGCGTACCGTTTCGGCCTCCTTGGCCACCTGGACCAGGGACGTGTAGTTGGCACCGGTGATGGTGAAGCCGTGGAAGCTCAGATCGTCCCCGTTGGGGCCGACGGTCACCACGGGGGCGCCCTGGGCGTTGGAGCGATTGATAGTGGTGGCGCCGGCGCCCCCCAGGGACCGAATGGCCAGCCCGGGCTTGTCGATGAGGAGCGACTCGTCGTAGACGCCCGGCCCCACGCGGATGAGGGTCGCGCCCGGCGCCGCCAGGACGGAGAGCGGAGGCGGAGGCACCGCCGCCGCGTCTATGGCCGCCTGGATGGTGGTGTAGAAGATCTGATCCGGCACAGCCGCTGCCGGCGTGCTGGGCTGCGACGCGTCCACGACATGCTTGGGCCCAGCCAGGGCAGGCGGCGTGCCGGGGACGGGGAAGGTGAAGCTGAAGGCACCGGTAACGGCGTGGGCCGGAAGCGTGCCCACGGCGTTGGCATCGTACGTGACGGTGACCTGCTCACCGGCGAAGAAACCCGCGCCGCTGGCCGTGAGCGGCGAACCGGCAGCTCCGACGTCGTAGTTCAGCTCCAGGGACGGCAGGACGGTGAAGGGCGCCGACACCGGGCCCGAGATGTTCCCGTGGGCGGCCACCGTGTGGGCACCACCAGGGAACCCCGACGGGACGACGAAGGTCGCCACCCAGGTCCCTATGCCGGTGGCCTGGATGGCGAGAGGAGTGGTGGTGACCGTGAGGTTATCAACGGTCACCCGAACGACCTGCTCGAACAAGCGGAAACCGGTGCCCTTGATCTGGACCACCGCCCCCACGGGCGCCGCCCGCGGGTCCAGAGCGATGGCCGCCACGATGGTAAAGGGCACGGTAGGCACGGCCAGGGTGCGAGGCCCAAAGGCACCGATCTGGTGCACCCCACCCACCCTGTACGGGATCTCCAGCAGCGCGGTCCACGCGCCGCCGGAGTCCGCGGTGATGTACGTGGGCGTCGAGCTGATGGACGTGCTGCCATCAAAGGTGATGCGGATATTTGCCTCGTTGGCGGCGAAGTCCGTGCCGCGGACCTCCACCACCAGGCCCACGGGCCCCTGAGTGGGGTTGACGGTGATGGCGGCAGGGACCGTGAGGTCCAGCTCCGCCACGCCCAGGGTCAGGACACCCCTGGCGCCCACCTTGTGGACGCCCGCGCTGGTGGAGGGCACCTGGAACGTCAGCCTCCAGCCTCCGGGGGAGGTGAGGGTGTCCGTCACGGCCACCACGTTGCCGTCAAACGTCACGCTGATGGGCGTGTCGCTGACGGCGATGGCGAAGTTGGCGCCCGTGACCGTCACCTCGTCCCCAACGCGGGCGCGGTTGGGAGTGACGGTGATGGCCGCGTTGACCCGGTAGTTGCGGTCCGGGACCTGCTCCTTGGGGGTGGCGCTGCCGTAGGCATCCACCAGGTGGTCGCCGGCCCTGCTGGAGGGGACGGTGAAGCTGCCGCGCCAGGAGCCGTTGGGGTCGGCCTGGAGGCCGGGGGCGGCCCCTGGGGCCACGCACCAGTCGAAGGCGTTGTTGCCCAGCAGGCGGTTGTTGCCGGAGCCGATGATCCAGTCGCCCATGAACTCGTCGGTGAAGACGATGACCCGGCCCGCGCCGATCCCCACCACGGCCACCATCTTGCGGCCCCCGCTGTCCCGGATGATGTCGATGGCGGGCGCCACCGGAGCCAGGGAGTTGGTGGGGCTGTCCATGTACGCCTGGGTCACGCCCTGGGTCACGAAGTGGGCAGTGATGTTGGTGGTGAGCCCGCCATAGCCAGACAAATTGGCGTAGGGGATCCCGAAGATCGAGATGATGCCGCCGTTGTCCACGTACAGGCCGTGCTCGTCACCGTTGAGGAACACGCAGCCGCCGTTCTGGACGTACTGGAGGAGCGCCTGCTTCTCGGTGGCGGAGAAGGCGCTGCTCCAGTCCTCCTCCACCCACCAGATCCTGTTCTTGGCCAGGGAGGCCGCCGAGCCGAACAGGTTCGAGTACTCAGAGATGAGCGTGGCCCCGCGGGCAGCGAGGTCGCCTCGAAGGATGGTGTAGAAGTTCAGCACCCCCTGCTGTCGCCCGGCGGCGTTGTGAGAGATATCGAAGCCGATGCTCACTCCCGTCAGGTTGGCCGCCTGGCTGCCCGGCGGCGTTCCCGCCGAGGTCCACGTGACCGGGACAAGCACGCCCTTGTCCACCTCCGCCATGGTCCCCGGCGGAGGAGGCGTGGGCTGGCTGAAGCTGACCGCCGCCGCAGGCACCGTGCTGGTGAGGGCGACGGTGTTCCCGTCGAAGGTGACGTTGATGCCGGGCTCGTTGGCGCGGAACCCGGTGCCCGTCACGACCACCGTGGTGGCCACGGGGCCTTCCACGGGCTGGATGACGAAGTTGGGCGTGACCGTGAACGTCCGGTTCGGGACCTCCGTGGCCGGCGTCACGGTCCCGAAGGCGTCCACCACGTGGGGGCCCGCCACGCCGGCTGGGACCCCGAAGTTGACGCTCCAGGAGCCTACGGACACGGCGGTGCCGGTCAACACCAGCACGCCGTCGTACGTCAGAGAGAACACCTCATCGGCGGCGAAGCCCGTGCCCACCGCCGTCACAATCGTCCCCACCGGGCCCACCGTGGGCCCGATCTCCAGGTTCGCCGTCACCAAGAAGGACTGGTCCGGAACGCTGCCCCGAGCGGTGATGGCGCCCTCGGCATCAATGGCGTGTTGGCCTCGGACGCTGGAGGGCACCCTGAAGGTGGCGGCCCACTCGCCCCGGGCGTTGGCCACGACCGCCGGAGGCACGGTCACGACGGCGGTCCCGTCGTACAGCACCCGGATGCCGAGCTCGTTGGCCACGAACCCCTTCCCTTCGACGGCGGCAACGGTCCCCACGGGCCCGCTGCCGGGGCTGCTAGAGATGGAGGGAGTGACGGTGAAGGGGGCGCCCTGGACCTCGGCGAAGGTGCTCACCTTGCCCTGGGCATCCACCGAGTGGAAGCCGGTGGAGCTGGAGGGCACATTGAAAACGGCAGTCCAGAAGCCCGCTGCGCTGGCCGCGACGGGGCCAGCCACCTGAACGCCGTCATACGTGACGATGATCTCCGTCTCGCCGGCGCCGAACCCCGTGCCGGTGACCAGCACGCCCGTCCCCACCGGACCCTCGATGGGATCGAGAGCCAGGGCCGGCACCACCCGGAACGTGGCATTCGGAACGGCCGCTGCGGCCGTCACGTTACCGGAGGCGTCCACGATGTAGTCGCCCCGCGGGCCCGGGGGAACGTTGAACAAGGCCTCCCAGCTCCCGCGGTTATCGGCGGCGAGCGTCCCGTTGGCGACCACGGTGGTCGCGTAGGTTACCTTGATACCTGTCTCGTTGGCGGCGAACCCCTCGCCGTTGACGCGGACCCGGGTCCCCACCCGCCCGGAGGTGGGGGTGATGTTGATGGACGGAGAAACGTTGAACGTCTGGGGCTGTACTCCCAGAGTCCTGGGGCCTGCGGCTCCCACCGCGTGGGGCCCGGTAGGGCTGGGGGGCACCCCGAAAGTGGCCGTCCAATTGCCCGTGCCGTCGGCGTTCGCCCCGGCCACGTCGGCGCCGTCGTACTTCACCTTGATGCCGGTCTCCCCGGCGGCGAAGTTGGTACCCGTGACCGTCACCTGCGTGCGCGCGGGGCCCCCCGGCGGGCTGATGGCGATGGAGGCGTTGACGGTGAAGACAACCTGAGCCACAGCCAGGGTCTGAGGGCCGCTGGCGCCGATCTGGTGCGGGCCCGCGGCACTGGACGGCACCACGAAGCTGGTGGACCAGTTCCCGCTGGGGTCCGCGGCCGCCCCAGCAACGGCGTTGCCGTCATACTTGATCTGGATGCTGGGCTCGTTGGACGCGAAGTTGGTGCCGTTCACCGTCACCGTGGTGCCCACGGGCCCCTGTACGGGCGCCCGGGAGATGGCGGCGGTGACCGTGAAGGTCGCCTGGGCGGGTGTCGTGGTGACCGGGCCAAAGGCCGTGACCGCATGGGGCCCGGCAGCGCTGTTGGGAACGTTGAAGGTGTAGCTCCATCCACCACTGGCATTGGCTACCAAGGTGGAGGTCAGCACAACGTCGTCGTAGTGGACGTGAATACCGAGCTCGTTGGGGGCAAAGCTGCTGCCCGATACCGTGACCGGCGTCCCTACCCGGCCAGCGATGGGGCTCAAGGAGACGGCGGGGGCAGCGCCGAAGACGCCTGCCGTCCAGAAGGCTAGGAGCAGAGGAAGAAGGAGAGCGGTGGCGAGGAGCAACCGCCTGAGCGGTCTGGGAATCCCTGCTAGATTGGGCTGGGTTTCGTCCATGGTACCCCCGGTGTCGAAAACTGACCCTTCAGGTCCCACCCCCACATCCCAACCCGGTGAATCGAGAGACGAAGGGCTGCTCTTGCGGGCAACCCCTCGCCCGGCTGCGCGTGGTGACTCTGGTGCTTGGAAGGGTCTGGGTTCCTTACACCACGGCGACTCGGTGCTCCGATGGCGGCCAAAGAGCAAACAGAAAGGCCACGAGAACAGGCCGCTTCGAGAACGGTACGCTACACTATGTTTCCATGCTTGTCAATAGGCCCCCAGGGGTGAGGCGCGACCCTGGCGAGAGACGTGGAGGAAATATGAACATGCAACGGCACAGCCGGAGCTGGCGGTGTTTCCACCGGACTCGTCTCCATCGTAACCTTTCCTTGACGCTCGCACATGGCTCTTCTACAATGGCCCGTAGCGTGCCGCCAGCGTAGCGGGCCGGCCGCGCCTCTGACGATGTGGATAGGAGCAACTGGTTAAGGAGCAACGCTATGGCTGTCGCCGGTGTTCCCCTCTTCCCTGTTACGGTCGTGGGTAGCTGGCCACGCCCCAAGTACCTCCTGGATGCCCTCCGCCAGCGCCAGGCGGGCCGTCTCTCCTTTCAGGAGTTCAACGCCAGGGCCGACCAGGCGGTGCTGGAGTGCCTCAAGTACCAGCAGGACGCGGGCGTGGACATCGTGAGCGACGGGGAGCAGAGGCGAGACAACTTCTACTCCTTCGTGACCGAGAAGCTGGACGGCGTCAAGCTCATGAGCTTGGCCGAGCTGATGAACCACGTGGAGGACAAGGTCTCCTTCGACCAGATCCTCCGCAGCCAGGACGCCCCCGCCTTCGCCATTCACAACCCGACGGTGGTGGGAAAAGTCCGGCGCCGCCAGCCCCTGGCCGCCGACGAGCTCCTGTTCCTCCGCCAGCATACGGGGAAGCCCATCAAGGTGGCCCTCCCCGGGCCCTACCTGCTCACGCGCTCCATGTGGGTGAAAGGGGTGTCGGACTCCGCCTACCCCACCATGGACAGCCTGGCGGCAGAGCTGGTGCAGGTCCTACGACAAGAGCTGCTGGAGCTGCGCGACGCCGGGGTGGCCTTCGTCCAGTTCGACGAGCCTGTCCTCACGGACGTGATGTTCCGGCCCCAGGTGAAGGAGCGCACCTTCATGTGCGCCTCCATGGCGGCCGCCTCCGGCGACTCGCGGACAGAGATGGTGCGCGCCGTGCAACTGTTGAATGCGGTGGTCCGGGGCGTCGAGGGGGTGCAGACGGGCGTCCACGTGTGCCGGGGCAACTGGAGCCGCAAGGAGGAGGCGCTCCTTCAGGGGAGCTACGAACCGCTGCTCATGTACCTGCTCACCATGCAGGTCAACCAGCTTGTGCTGGAGTTCGCCACCCCCCGGGCCGGGGAGCTCGCGGCCTTCCAGCGGTACCCGAGGATCCGGGAGCTGGGCCTGGGGGTGGTGAACCCCCGCTCCGACGAGGTGGAGCGGCCCCAGGCCATAGTGGCAAGGGTGGAGGAGGCCCTGCGGTACTTCCAGCCGGGCCAGGTCTACCTGAACCCGGACTGCGGGTTCGGCACCTTCGCCGAGCGCCCCATGAACACGGCAGAGGTGGCCTTCCACAAGCTCCAAAGCATCGCCCAGGCGGCCCGGACCCTGCGGGCCAAGTACGCCGATGGAGGGGGAAAAGCGGGATGAGCGCTGCCAACCCCAGGGAGGTCAACGGCGTCAACCTGGAAGATTTCGAGGCGTCTGTCCAGGCCATCGCCACCCAACCCCAGGCCAGGCACGCCCCCAAGACATCCCGCATCCAGTGGCTGGGCGGATTCAAGTTCCGGTCTTTCGTGCGCAACCACACCTTCGTGGTGGACGAGCCTGCCCACCTGACAGGCGAGGACACGGCGCCCAACTCCATGGAGTACGTGCTGGGGGCCTACGGGGCCTGCCTGGCCACGGGCTTCGTGCTGAACGCCTCCAGGGCGGGCCTTACCATCTACAACCTGGAGGTTGCCCTGGACTCTCAGCAGAACAACGTCTTCACCTTCCTGGGCGTTGCGGAGGACGGCCACTCGGGGTTCAGCACCATCAGAGCCAAGCTCTTTGTCCAGGCGGACGCCGAGGAGGAGACGCTCCAGCGTATCTGGGCGCACACGGTGGCCACGTCCCCAGTTGGCAACTCCCTCGCACACGTCGTGTCCATCGTTCCCGAGATCCAGGTGGTGCCGTAGGCGTGCCGGGGGGCCGGGAGCGGCCTTCGGGAAGGCACCTGAAGGAGCGACCAGGGGGCCCGCACCTGCGGGCAACTGACAGGCCGTGAGGAGCTTCCCCTTCGCCCGCCGGTCCAGTGGGCCGCTCGTACAGCCGGCCCCCCTGACCCAGGCACCGCCAACCGGGGCCGGGCAGGAGGGGAGAGCGGCCCGGTGGTTCCTCTATTCGGCGGTGTTCTGGCTGGTGGTGCCCGGCGTGGCGGGGCTCCTCATGGCGGCCTTTCTCTTTGCCCCGTACCTCCACGAACGGCTGCCGTTGGACCTCCGGCCCTACCTGCAGTTCGGCCGCCTCCGCCCGGTGCACGTGAACACCGCCCTTTTCGGCTGGCTCTCCATGGCATACGCGGGCGCCATGCTGTTCATCGTTCCCCGCTTGACCCGCGCGCCCCTCTACAGCGAAAGGCTGGCGTTGGTCAACGTCGTCCTGTGGAACGTCACCATGGTGGGGGCGTTCTTCAGCCTGCTCCTGGGTTTCAACCAGGGCCGGGAATACGCGGAGCTGGCGTGGCCCCTGGACTGGCTCATGATAGCCAACTACCTGCTCCTGGCGGTCAACCTGTGGGGCACCACCCTTCGCCGCCGGGAGCCGCGGGTGTACATCAGCGTGTGGAACTTCATGGCCGCAAGCCTCATCATCGCCTTCGTGTACGGCATCGGCAACGTGGTCTGGGACCCCGCCGGGGCGCTCACCGGCATGAACGATGCCATCCTGAACTACTTCTACGTCCACAACCTGTTCAACGCCTGGTTCACCACGGGGGGAATCGGTCTCGTGTACTACCTTCTGCCCAAGCTTTCGGGCAACCCGGTCTGGAGCTACCGGCTGGCGGTGTGGGGTTTCGCCAGCGTATGGACGGGGCAGCACCATCTCCTCTACGCGCCCGGCCCGGACTGGCTGGAGGCGCTCTCGGTGGCCTTCAGCATCCTGGCGGCGGTGCCCAACACGGCCTTCGCCTACAACTTCTTCATGACCATGCAAGGCGCCTGGTCCAAGGCCCGCTCCGACGTGCCCCTCCGTTTCCTGGCCACGGGGTGCATCTTCTACCTGCTGACCTGCATCCAGGGGGTTGCGCAGTCCTTTCGCACGTTCAACTCCCTGGTGCACTTCACCAACTGGGTGATCGGGCACAGCCACCTGGCCTTCGTCGCCTCTTTCAGCTTCATAGCCTTCGCCCTGGTCTACCACATCCTGCCGCGCCTCCAGGGCTCCAGCGCAGGGGCCTTCAGCCGCCGCGTCATGGAGTGGCACTACTGGCTCACCCTGGTGGGCATCGTGGTGTTCATGGTGGTGCTCTGGACCGCCGGCCTGGTGCAGGGGCGGGACTGGCTGGCCGGAGGCGTGCCCTTCATGGACACGGTGCGCGCCATGAGGCCCTACATGCTGCTCAGGCTGCTCGCCGGCGGGACCATCGGGGCGGGGGTGCTCCTCTTCGCCTATAACGTGGCGCGCACGCTGCGCTCCGCGCCCAAGCCCGCGCCCCCGCGGGAGAGGCGGTAGCAGAGATGCGGCAGCGCACGCCCCTGAGGCTGATCGGCGGTTCCCTGGCCTTTCTTGCCCTGGGCCTGGCGGTCACCGTGGGCATCCCTGCCCTGGAGGGGCCTCCACCGAGCGCCCAGGCCGTCCCGTACAGCCAGGTGCAGCTCCAGGGGCGAAGCATCTACATCCGCGAGGGATGCTGGTACTGCCATACGCAGCAGGTGCGCCCCATCGAGGTTGAGCCGGGGACGGTGCGCGTCCGGGGGGACCTGGGGCCGGCTTCCAGGCCGGGGGACTACGCCTACCAGAAGCCCCCCCTTTGGGGCACCAACCGGCAGGGTCCCGATCTCACCTACACCTCCCGCCGTGCCTATGGCACCAAGGAGTGGCACATCCGGCACCTCAAAGAGCCCAGGAAGACCATCCTGGGCAGCATCATGCCTTCCTTTGCTCATCTGCCGGAGGAAGAGCTGGACGCCCTGGCTGAGTACTTGCTGACGTTGCGATAGCCCATGTACCCTGCGACCTGGATCGTCATCCTCAGCGTTGCCGCTGTCCTCCTGGTATGGGCAGGATTCCTGGTGTGGGCGTTCCGCTCTGGCCAGCTCAAGGGGGTGTCGGAGCTTCGGCGACGCCCTCTGGAGGACGACTCCCCCGAGGGAGAGAAAGAGCGCCATGGCCAAGGAGCCTGAGGGGCAGAGCGAGCACCCCGGCAGCAAACCCGGTGCCGGCGGGAAGGCTGGGCCTGAGCCCATCGGCGGTGAGATCCCGGTCCGGGGCGGAGGCGCACCCCGATGGCTGCGCTGGGTCTTCATCCTCCTTCACCTGTGGGCGGCGGCCTACCTCGTCGCCTTTTTCAGGACCGAACCCAGGGCCATCCTCCTGGTCTTTGCAGGGCTGGTCCTGGCCTGGCTGCTCTTCTTTTCCGCCACCCGCCGGCCGCCGGAGCTGTAACCGAACGGCGGAGCCAGCGCTTGTTGCCTCCAGGCCCCAGGCGCAACTTGCGGGAGCTTGACACGGTTGATGTTGGCTGATACCGTTGACGCGTCGAAGATGGTCCACCTCGAAGTCCACCGCATCTGTTGCCGCTCCTGACAAAGGGGTAGGCGCTCCAGGCGTCGCTCGCCCCTCTCGCCTGTCTCCGAGAGGGGCCTTCGTTTCCAGGGACCGAAATGGGCAAGGGCAACTCCCTTCAAGGGTGTTGCCAGGAGACAGGAGAGAGGAGGTGCGAGGTGGCTGGCCCGGCCCTCCATGGGCGGGGCGGCGAACACCAGAGGAGTAGACGTCTTCAGAGACCCACTGGTCACGAGGAGGAGAGTGCAGCGGTCCGCTACAGAAGGAGGAGCCCATGGTAGCGAGTAAGAGAACGGAACAGGCCAGCGCCTACATCAAGAAGAACATGTTCTTCGTACCGCGGATGTTCCAGGTCCTCAACACGGTAACGCCCGAGGTGGGGGAACGGTTCTCCGACTTCTACAACACGGTGTGGAAAGACGGCGCCCTGCCCAGGAAGATCAAGGAGCTGATGTTTGTCGCCATCGGGGTCGCCTACAAGTCGCCCCGCTGTCTCATTCACGTCGTGCCTGCCATTGAGGCGGGGGCCACCGACGGCGAGATCCTGGAAGCGGTCACCGTGGGCACCCTGGGGGCCGGCTTTGTCCCCAACGGGCCTGGGATTCCCTACGCCTTCGAGTACGCCCTGAAGGTGCTCGAGGTGGCGGGGAAGGTCCGCAAGGGCGAGAAGTGGGAGTACCTGTTGCCGCCCGAGTTCCGGGGATAGGGAGGGGCGCAAGGCAAAGGATGACCAGCGCCATCGCCGAAGGACGCAAGGCCAAAGGGGCCAGAAGGGCCTTCCTCTTCCTGCGCGCCCGCCTCTTCCTGGCCCTGCTGGGCCTACATCTCTGTCT
>JACQOS010000014.1 GCA_016202425.1 Chloroflexota bacterium | reverse complement strand
GGTGTGGGCGAGGGGGGGGGGGGCGAGGCGCAGTAGCCCGAGGGTTAACCGGGCTGAGGGACACGAGGTGAGCGTGGCTGGCTGTGCCGCCCCGGGAAGCGGGCGGCGGCCAGCACAGAGTGGAGGGGGTCATGAAGACGATAGTGCCAAAATTCATGGTTGCAGTCGTGCTGATCCTGATACTGGCCGTGCTGAGCCTGCCGAGCCCGTCCGCCGCCGCCGAGACCGTGCGGATGTACTCCTGTCTGGTGCGGTCGGTGCAGGATAGCATTACGACCCACCTCGAGCAGAGACTCGGGATGACACTCCCGACTCTTACGTTCTCCTGCGGCGAGCAGTGGGCCAGGATCCAGGCGGAGACGAGGGGAGGCAAAAACCCCCAAGGCATCCAGGCTGATCTGATTTTCAACATCATGCCGGACCAGATGGCGATGGGCAAGGCCCAGGGCTTGTGGATGAAGTATCCCAACTCTCCCGTGTGGAAGGGGATTGATCCCTACTATATGGATCCCGATGGCCAAGGGTACAACCTCGGGACCTTTGCGTGGCTCCTCATGGGCAACAAGAACCTGCTGAAGGAGAAGGGGTACGAGCTGCCGAGGCGCGTGCACGACCTGCTGGATCCTAAGTGGAAGGGGCAGATCGTCCTGCCCTCACCATTGACCTCGGGCACTGCCTACATGATCAACATCTCCTTCCTCTCCATGTTCGGCGAGGAGGAGGGCTGGAAGTTCCTGGAGAGGTTTGACAAGAATGTCGCCCAGTATACCCGGAGCGGAAGCGCCCCGGCCTTGATGGTCGGCCGTGGCGAATACGTGATAGCGATGGGCTCAGACGAAGGCATCCCGGAGTTGATCCAGAAGGGCATGCCCCTCGTGTATCGCGTGCTTGACGAAGGGCTCGGCGTCGCCGGAAACTGGCTCGCGATCCCCAAGGGCTCCAAGAACGTCCCGGCCGCCCAGAAGGTCATCGACTACGTCGGGAGCGAGGAGTTCCAGAAATTTTTTTCCGGGTTTGGCTATCTGGTCGCACGGCCCGGGATCCCCAATCCCCTCTATCCCACGAAGCCAAAGTTCATGGCTATCAAGTGGGACTTCTACGGCGAGGAGGCCAACCGCACTCGCGTGCTGAATACGTGGAAAGAGAAGTTCGGGCTCAAGATGCAGCGGTAGGAAGCCCCGGGCGTGGGACCGGATCGGTCTCGCCGCAGCGGGCGCGGGGCCACCGGGCCGGGGAGGGGGAGCGCTTCTCTCCGGCCCTCCCGCGTGCGGGGCGCCAGGCCATGACGGAAGGGTCCTTCGGATGGCCGTGAGAGCGGTAACGCTCGGAGAGGGCCTGGGCGAACGACTGCGGGCGCTGGCCAACGCCTACCTGATGTCGGCGCTGGCGCTGGTCATGATCAGTGCCCTGCTGGTCTTCCTCGTGTACCCCGTGGTCCTGGTGCTCTACAAGAGCTTCGAGGGGGACTCGGGCCTGACCCTCCGGAACTATGCCCGGTTCTTTTCGACCCCCTATTACTACCGATCACTGACGAACAGCCTCATCCTCGCCACGACCACGACGCTCCTCACCGTCGCCATTGGGTTCGGCTTCGCCTACATGGTGACCCGAGGTCCCCGGCTCATTCGGATGCCTTTTCGCCTTGTCGCTCTCCTCCCCCTGGTCGCGCCTCCGTACATCTTCGGCATCGCCCTCATCATCCTGGGTGGCCGGCGGGGCCTCTTCAACCAAGTCTTCGGCACTGACCTGAGCCTCTACGGCTGGCCGGGCGTCATCTTCGCCCAGGTGGTGAGCTTCCTTCCCCTCTGCTACCTCATGATCGAGAACGTCCTCACCTCCCTCGACCAGAACCTGGAGGATAGCGCGAGCGATCTCGGCGCTGGCCAGGTGCAGGTCCTCCGGACGGTGACGCTCCCCCTGATCGCGCCCGGCCTGCTCAGGGCCTCCCTCCTGGTCTTCATTCTTTCCATCGCGGATTTCGCCAACCCCGCCCTGCTGGGCGGCCGCCTCCCCTTCCTGGCCCCGGACGCCTTCCTGATGGTCGTCGGTGCGGAGTACAACCTCAGGATGGCGGCTGTTCTGTGCGTCTTCCTCGTGGTGCCGAGCATCGTCATTTTTCTCGTCCATCACTACTGCCTGGCGGGCAAGACCTACACCACGATCACTGGCCGCTCCGGAGCCGTCGAGGCGCGGAGGATGACCCGGCTCCTCCAGGTCCCCTTCACCCTGCTCTGCGTCGTGATGTGCGGCGCCATCCTGCTTCCCTTCGGCGTCGTCCTGATGGGGGCCTTCACCGAGCTGGTGGGGATTAACAACGCCCTGACGCTCGACCACTTCAAGACCTCTATGGGGATCAGGAGCGTCATGACGAGCCTCCAGGTGGCCATCTATGCCGGCGTGCTCACAGCCATCTTCGGCGTGCTGCTCGCCTACGTCCTGGTGAGGGGAAGGGTCCCGGGTCGGTCCATCGTCGAGTTCCTGGCTCTGTCCGGGTTCGCCATCCCCGGGACAGTGGTGGGGATCGGATATATCCTTGCCTTCAACCAGCCGCCCATCTACCTCACCGGCACGCTCTGGATCATCGTCTTCAGCATGGTCTTTCGCTACATGCCCGTGGCGCTGGAGGCGGGGATCAGTAAGCTGGCGCAGATTGACATCAGTATCGAGGAGGCCTCTGCCGACCTGGGGGCCAGTTTCCTCACCACCTTCCGCCGTGTCGTCCTGCCGCTGATGATCACGGCCTTCATGGCGGGGCTGGTCTATACGTTCATGACCAGCATGATCAGCCTGAGCGCGGTGATCTTCCTGGTCTCGCCAGGGCTGGATCTGGCCTCCGTCTACATCTTTCAACTGGCCCAGGCCGGGCACCTCGGGATTGCCTCGGCCATCTCCGTGCAGATGATCGGCGTGGTGTTCTTGTGCCTGACGGTGCTCTGGGTCATCGCGCGGCGGACAGGGTTCCGAGTAATCGGGACGGGGAAGGCATAAGGCTGCTGGGGTGCCGGACAGACCCACCGGGTCAGCCGGACGAGGCCCACGGGCCGGGCGGCGATTGGTGAGGGGGACGCAGATGCCCGAAGGACCGCTCCTTCAGTTCACAGGCCTGGTCAAGCGGTACGGCAACGTCACCGCCGTCGACGGGGTGAGTGCCGCCATCTCCCAAGGGGAGCTGGTTTCCTTCGTAGGCCCCAGCGGGTGCGGGAAGACCACGCTCCTGCGGATGCTGGGTGGGTTCATCCGGCCTGACTCTGGGCGCATCGTCCTGGAGGGGACCGACATCACTGCCGAGCCCCCAAACCGCCGGGCCACGGCCATGGTGTTTCAGAATTATGCCCTGTTCCCTCACATGTACGTGGCCGACAACATCGGCTACGCCCTCAGGATTCGCCGTCGGCCCCGGGCCGAGGTCGCCCGTCGGGTCGAGGAGCTTTTGAGGGTCGTCCGGCTGGAGGGGCTGGGCTCCCGCCGGCCGGACCAGCTCTCCGGCGGCCAGCAGCAACGGGTGGCCCTGGCCCGGGCCTTGAGCCTGCATCCCAAGGTTCTCCTCCTGGACGAGCCCCTCAGTAACCTGGACGCCAACCTCCGGATCATGATGCGGGCTGAGATCAAACGGCTGCAACGTGAGCTCCAGCTCACGGTGGTCTACGTGACCCACGACCAGGAAGAGGCGATGACGATCTCCGACCGGATCGCGGTCATGCGCGCCGGCCGGATCCAGCAGGTCGGAACCCCCTCCGAGATCTACGAGCGACCGGCCACCGAGTTCATTGCTCAGTTCGTCGGCGTGGTGAATTTCCTGGAGGGAGAGGTGGTTGCCAGCGGGGAGGCTGGCGCGGCCACGGTGCGCACGGCTCTCGGGCCGCTGGCCCTCCGTAAGTCGCTGGCCCCGCTGGCGGCGGGGGACCGGGTCCGTCTGGTGATTCGCCCGGAGGCGATCCGGCTCGCCCCCCCCGAGGAGATCGCCGGCCCGAACCGGGTGTTGGGGAAGGTGGAGTCGGCCATGTACACCGGGGCCCTGGTCCGCTATGGCGTGGACGCCGGGGGAAGCGGCCTGACGGTTGACCTGCCCGACCCGCGCCATGCCCGGACCTACGGGGAGGGGGACCGAGTGACCCTGATCCTTCCGCCCGACGCCCACGTCCTCCTGTCCGACGAGGCCACCTGAGAACGAGCAGGGGAAGCCCCCATGCCCGACCGCCAGTGGGTGCTGCTGAATCCGGGGCCCGGGAACACCACCCGGACGGTGCGGGAGGCCCTGGTCACCCCCGACCTCTGTCACCGGGAGCCGGAGTTCTTCCACGTGATGCGGGAATGCCGCGCCATGCTGGCGCGACTGGCCGGCGGGGGCGACGCCTTCACCGCGGTCTGCTTCACCGGGTCCGGCACCGCGGCCGTGGAGGCAGCCCTCTGCTCCGTCGTCCCCCGGGATCGGGCGGTGCTGATCGTGGACAACGGCGTCTATGGCAGACGCATGGTCCAGATCGCTGCGGCTCACGGCATCGCCCACGAGGTGATCCCGTATGACATTACCACGCCGGTCCGGCCTGAGGACGTGGCGGCGCGCCTCTCGGGTCGCCCGGACATCAGCCACGTGGCCATCGTCCACCACGAGACGACCACGGGTCTCCTGAACCCGGTGGCGGGCGTGGCCAAGGCGGCTGCCCGCCACGGGCGACGGGTCATCGTGGACGCCACCAGCTCGCTCTTCGGCGAGCCACTGGACATCACGCAGGACGGCATTGATTTCGTGACCGCCAACTCGACCAAGTGCGTTCAGGGGATGCCCGGTGTGGGTTTCGTCCTGGCCCGGCGGACCGCGGTGGAGGCCCTCAAGGGCACGCCGCCCCGCAGCGTGTACCTGGACCTTTACACCCACTACGCCCTGGAGGAGCAGGACAACATCCCCTTCACCCCGGCCATCCAGGTGTTCTCCGCCCTCCGGCAGGCCCTGCTGGAACTCGAGCAGGAGGGGGTGGACGCCCGCGTCAAACGCTACGCCGAGAATGCCCGGGTCCTGCGGGAGGGGATGGGCCGGCTGGGATTCACGATCCTGGTCCCCGAGGGCTGCCGCTCCAGCATCCTGACTACCTTTCGGCTCCTTCCCGGGCTGACCTACGACGCGCTGCACGGCGCCATGAAACGGCGAGGCTACATCATCTACGCCGGGCAAGGGGACATCCGGACGTATGCCTTCCGCGTGGCCAATCTGGGGATCCTGACGCCGCGGGATATGGAGGGGGTAGTGGCCGCCTTCGCCGACACCCTGCGGGAGTTGGCGCCCCCCCGAAAGTAAGCCGCATCGCTTGACCCTGCGCCGGGTTCAGTGGTACGGTGGCTGGCACTTCAGCCCACGGGTCAGGCGTGCGAAGGAAGGTCCTCGCAGGCCGTCCCCGGAGGCCTGGGCCGGGGAGCAGGGGTGGAAGGAACAACAGAAGAAAGGAGGGGGGGTTATGCTGTTTCTTAAGGCTACGCGAGAGCTGCTGTGCACGTTGATCGTCGGGCTCCTGGTGTTGGG
>JACQOS010000013.1 GCA_016202425.1 Chloroflexota bacterium | reverse complement strand
CCTAGAGGCTGTTCGGAAATTCGTCTCGGGGGAGTCCAGAGGGGCGAAGCCCCTTTGACGGGGGTCTGGGGGTGTCCCCCAGCTATCTTTTCTTCCCCCTCTCCCTTGGCAAGGGAGAGGGGGTACAGGGGGTGAGGGTTTCCCGAATAGCCTCTAGCGCCCCTCAAGGAAGTCGCGGATGATCCGGGCCGTCCCGGCCGGGTCCTGGTAGGCCATCATCATGCCCGCTCCTGGGATGACCTTCGTGCGGGCGTCCTTGATGAGCCTCGCCGTGTACTCCACCGGGCCACGCAGCGAGTCATGTTCCCCGGCCATCACCAGGGCCGGCGCCTGGACCAGCTTGAGGCGGGCCGGCATGTCGTAGTTGAATACCGCCTTGTACGCTTCGATGTGCCTGGGGCCTGCCTTCAGGCGCCACACCAGCTCCTCGTGACGGCCCTCCAGGTCGAAGTTGTGATGGGCCATGCGCTCCCAGATCGTCGTCAGGTGGCTGCCGTCCTCCTTCAGGACCATCCCCTGGGCTTTTGCCAGCCAGGCCCGGCGCTCCTGCGCGTCGTAGCAAGGAGGCCCAGAGAGGATGACCTTCTCCACCCGCTTCGGGGCACTGGCGGCGATCTCGCAGGCGACGGCCGACCCGGTGTGGCTGCCAAAAATGCTCGTTCTGGTGACCTTGAGGGCATCGAGCAGCTCCAGCACCACCCCGGCGTATTCCGGGACGGTGGGCTGACGCGGCGGGTAGGCCGACATGCCGAAGCCCGGCAGGTCCGGCGCTACCACGTAATACGCATCCCCCAGCACCCGCATGACGGGCTCGTAGAAGTGGGACGAGCTGGGGTGGGCGTGGAGCAGCAGGAGGGCCTTCCCCTTCCCGGCAAACCGGTAGTGGACCTGGCCAATGGACGCGTCTACGTATCCTCGCTTGACTTCTGCCACGGTGGGAAACCTCCTTTCCGACGGGCGGTGCCACCAGGCTACGGAATGAGGACCAGCTTGCCGATGACCCCTCGCCCCTCCAGCAGCCGGTGCGCCTCCGCGGCGTCCCTCAGTGGGAACCTGCCATGAATTCGCACCTTGAGCTTGCCCGAACGGACCCCTTCCAGCACATCTCCCGCCCGCTGGAGCACCTCTTTTCGCGTCGCGGTGTAGTGGTCCAGCCTCGGGGAGGTGACGAAGAGAGAGGCCCTGTTGATGGCCGCAACGGGCACGGGCGGTGGGTGCCCGCTGGCATGGCCGTAAGAGACCAGGTGCCCCCGGCGTGCGAGGCATGCCATGCTCTTCTGGAAGGTGGCCAGGCCCACCGAATCGTAGACCACGTTGACGCCAGCGCCATCGGTGAGCCTCTTCGCCTCGGCTTCGAAGTCCTGCTTGGTGTAGAGGATGGTCTCGTCAGCACCCGCCTCCCGGGCGATGCGCGCCTTCTCCTCCGTGGACGTGGTGGCGATGACGCGGGCTCCCCGCCTCTTGGCCATCTGGATCAACAACAGGCCCACGCCCCCCGCTCCGGCGTGGACGAGGGCGGTGTCACCCCGCTTGAGGGGATAGATGGTGTGCGAGAGGAAATGGGCGGTCATGCCCTGGGTAATGACGGCGGCGGCCGTCTCGGCACCCACTCCAGGCGGCACCTTCGCCAGGCGCCAGGCCGGCACCACAACCTGCTCCGCGTAGGAGCTTCTCATCTGCCGTATGCCTGATGGGACGGCGGCATTGGCCTCGTCCGGCGTGTTGTTGTAGTAGTAGGCGACCAGGTCCCCCACCGCCACCTCGGAGACCTTGCTTCCTACCTGCACGACGACGCCAGCGGCCTCCACGCCGGGGATGAAGGGCGGCACCTCAGGGAAGCCGGTAGCCGATAGAGGTGCAGGCGCGGTGTCGGACCGGGCGTAGATATCCCGGTAGTTGACCCCTATGGCCTTGACCTGCACCACGGCTTGCAGCGGCCCAGGGGCAGGGTCCGGGACGTCCACGTACTCCAGGACCTCGGGCCCCCCCCTCCGCGAGACGACGATGGCCTTCATGGTCGGCACCTTCCTCGGGCGCGACTTGCGCCGGTCGCCATGAACCAGAGATTGCAGTTCCTGGGAATGCAGGCCCCGGGCAAGGTTCCCCTCCCAGCCCTCACCTCACCGGCGGCGCATTGTAGCACGGCGAGATACTCGCGGCAACGCTCGACGGGGAGACGCCCCTACACCCACCACGGGGACACGCGTTGACCGCCGGTCAGTGCCCGCGTACAATACCCCGCGCATGCAGCGCGACGACCTCTGCGACCTCAACATCACGCAGCTTGCCCCCCTGGTCCGCGGGCGCAGGCTTTCGCCCGTCGAGCTGTGCCGGGCCTACCTGGACCGCATCCAGGCCCTCGACGGGACGTACCACTGCTTCATCACGGTGATGGCCGATTCGGCCCTGGAGCAGGCCAGGACGGCCGAGAGAGAAGTGGCCTCGGGGACCTACCGGGGGCCCCTTCACGGCATCCCCGTCGGCCTCAAGGACCTCTTCTACACCCAGGGCGTGCGGACCACGGCAGGCTCGCGCATCCTGGCGGACTTTATCCCCCGGGAGGACGCAGGCTCCGTCGCCCGCCTGAAGGCAGCGGGAGGGATCATCCTGGGCAAGCTCAATCTCCACGAGTTCGCCTATGGCCCCACGGGGATCAACCCCCACTACGGCACGCCCGCAAATCCCTGGGACCTGGAGCGTATCCCCGGAGGCTCCAGCAGCGGCTCCGCTGCCGCCCTTATGGCGAGGCTGCTGCCGGGCACCGCCGGCTCCGACACTGGAGGCTCCATCCGCATCCCTGCCTCCCTGTGCGGGTGCGTGGGGCTCAAGCCCACCTATGGCCGCGTGAGCCGCCACGGGACGGTGCCGGTATCCTGGACGCTGGACCACATGGGCCCCCTGGCCCGCACCGTGGAGGACTGCGCGGTCCTCCTCCAGGCCATGGCTGGTCACGACCCCGGGGACCCCTCGTCCAGCGCCGCGCCCGTCCCGAACTACCGGGCCGCCCTCAGGCGAGGGGTGAGGGGGCTCCGTGCCGGAGTCCCCAAGGAGCACTTCTTCGACGAGCTGGAGGACGGCGTCCGGGCCGCGGTGAGGGGGGCCATCGCCGCCCTGGAGGACCTGGGCGTCGCCGTCCAGGAGGTCTCCATCCCTGCGGTATACCAGGCAGCAGCCATCAGCTCCACCATCCAGGGTGCGGAGGCCTTCACCTACCACCAGCGCTGGCTGAAGGAGCGCCCCCAGGACTACAGCCCTCAAGTGCGCGAGCGGCTGCTGGGTCGCGCCGTCATCCCCGCCGTGGACTACCTTTTCGCCCAGCAGGCCCGCGTGCGCTTCATTCGGGAGTTCCAGAAGGTGATGCAAAAGGTGGACGTCCTGGTCATTCCTACGTCGCCGGTGACGGCGCCGCGCGTCGAGCAGTCCACGGTGGTCCTTGGTGGCCAGGAGCGGCCCATCGAGGGGCTGTTCTCCGTGCTCACCCGGGTCTTCAACATCGCGGGCATGCCCGCCATTAGCGTGCCCTGCGGCTTCGACGGCCGGGGCTTGCCCGTGGGCCTTCAGATCGCCGGCAGGCCCTTTGAGGAGGCCACCGTCCTTCTGGTGGCCCACGCCTACGAGCAGGCCACCCAGTGGCATGCCTCGCGTCCCAAGGCCCGCGGGGACCCTTAGGCTGCGTCAGGCTATTGGCGTACATTCGGGGGTGCAGGGGGCGAAGCCCCCGCCGGAGGTCTGGGGGTGAGGTATACGCCCTTGGAGAGGATGCACTGAAACTATCTCAAAACCCCATCTTCACCGCATCCTGAAGGATGCGGCATGATGCCCCCGCCTTCAGGCGGGGGTACGGGCAATGCCGTTTTGAGATGAGTTCACTTAATGT
>JACQOS010000119.1 GCA_016202425.1 Chloroflexota bacterium | reverse complement strand
GCAGCGCTAACTTCACGGTGACGGTGCAGGACACCACGCCGCCGACGGTTACAGTACCGGCGAACATCACTGCCGAGGCCACCGGACCCTCTGGCGAGGTGGTGACCTACGCAGCCTCGGCCTCCGACCTTGTGTCGGGCGTCCTGACACCCACCTGCGCTCCAGCCTCCGGGTCCACCTTCCCGCTGGGGACGACCACGGTGACCTGCTCGGCCACCGACGGGGCAGGTAACACGGGCAGCGCTAACTTCACGGTGACGGTGCAGGACACCACGCCACCCACCATTACTAAGAGCCCTGCGGGCGGCAGCTATGTCGTCCCCGCGGGCGGGTCGCTTTCCGTGAGCGTGACCACAACCGACATCGTGGGGGTGGCCAGTTGCAGCTACACCATCAACGGAGGGAGCCCGGTTTCGCCGGGATCCTGCGCCAGCTTCACCGTGACCCTGGCAGCCAGCGGCACCTACACCCTCGTGGTCACAGCTACGGACGGGGCTGGTAACGTTGCGACCCTGGACCCGGATTACATCGTGATCGGGGTGAACGGCCCATTCGCACCCCTGGTCAAACAAGGGCTGGGGACCGGCCAGTTCAAGGCGGGCAGCACCATCCCTGTGAAGTTCACGCTGACGCATACAGACTACGACACCGAGGCCACAGGCACCGTGTGCATCAGCACCAGCACCGCCTCTTGCACCACCACGGGCGTGGTGGCGTTCAGGTATGACGCGACCAGCGCCCAATACATCGCTAACGTGAAGACCACGGGCCTGAGCGCCGGAACGTACTACATCCTCCTCAACGTGACCGGGGCAACCAACGGGCCATACCTGATGGCCACCGTGACACTCAAGTAGACTCTGCGCTCGAGAGGCATACTAAGGGGGGCGCCCTTTAGGGCGCCCCCCTTATGTTGGTATCGGGTATGTTCTCCATCGTGCTCGGCCCCTTATACTCTCCCACGGGCACTTGCTGGGGCATCACATCTGCCAGGTAAAGTCGGACGCAACCACCGCTTGGGGCCGGTTCGACTTTCCTTGGTGGAGCTGAGGGGATTCGAACCCCTGACCCCCTGCGTGCAAAGCAGGTGCTCTCCCGCTGAGCTACAGCCCCACTCCTGCCCGCAGTATAGGTAGCGGTGTCCTTCGGCGTCAAGGTTCGCCACCGGGCCTGAAGGGTCCGGGCCTCCGGGCTCCTGGATGCGACTTGTAGAATCAACGGCTTTGTTCTATGATGACAGCAAGGGACGTGGGTGCGAGGTGTAAGGATGCCAAACATTAGACTGCCTGAGCTCATCATCATCCTGGCGATCATCCTGATCATCTTCGGCGCGGGCAAGCTGCCGGAGATAGGTGGGGCCATCGGGAGAGGGATCCGGTCGTTCCGGGGCGGCGTGTCTGGAGAGGGGGCAGAGGGGCAGGTCCAGAACCCGGACGACAGGCGGGATTCCAAGAGCTAACGGCCCCCACGACGAGGCCCCCGGGAACGGCCCCTGCCGAGCGGCAGGGGCCGTTGCTTTTCGGCCACGCTTGAGCGAGTTGGGTCTGGCGCGCCCGCCACGCGTCAGGTATCCTAGCCCCCAACGCCGGACAGAGAAAGGCAAGGGCTTCTGCCTCGGCAAGGGGCGAGACAACCCGTGCAAAGGGGGTCAGCCGTGAAGGACGCAGGGCTGTTCGACCTGACAGGCAAGGTCGCCATCGTCACGGGGGGCAACGGTGGCCTCGGCAGGGCCATGGCCCAGGGCCTGGCGGAGGCCGGGGCCAACATCGTGATCGCCGCCAGGAGCGCCGACAAGAACGCCAAGGCTGCGGAGGAGGTTCAGGCCCTGGGGGTGAAGGCGCTGCCGGTCAAGGCCGATGTCACCCTGGAAGAGGACGTCCGGGCCATGGTGCGGCAGGCCATGGAGGTGTTCGGGAGGGTAGACATCCTGGTCAACAACGTGGGGGTCCTCTACCGCAAGCAGCCGGAGGAGCTCTCTCTCGAAGAGTGGAACAGCGTTCTCCGGGTGAACCTGGATAGCGCGTTCCTCTGCTCCCGGGAAGTCTACCCCCACATGAAGCGCGTGGGAGGGGGGAAGATCATCAACATCGCCTCCACCGCCTCCCTGTTCGGCAGCGACTCGGCGGCGTCTTACTCCACGAGCAAGGGCGGTATGCTCCAGCTCGCCAGAAGCCTGGCCCTGGCGTGGGCCAAGGACAACATCCAGGTCAACGCCATCCTCCCCGGCTGGTTCATGACCGAGATGACGGCGGACCTCCACAAGCGCAATCCGCAACGGGCACGGGCCATCACGCAGCGCATCCCCGCAGGACGTTGGGGCAGTCCCCTGGAGCTACGAGGGGTGGTGGTGTTCCTCGCTTCACCCGCTTCCAGCTACGTCACCGGTGCCGCCATCGCGGTGGA
Organism: Chloroflexota bacterium; assembly: GCA_016202425.1. Taxonomy (GTDB): domain Bacteria; phylum Chloroflexota; class Dehalococcoidia; order Lucifugimonadales; family JACQOS01; genus JACQOS01. The sequence goes on along the minus strand of JACQOS010000119.1, from coordinate 9,739 downwards.
TGGCGGCTACACCAGCGGACTGCGCCCCCTGAGCTGAGCCGGGGCCTGCCCCTCAGGCGCACGTTGCTGCCGTCCCATGTGGGCAGGCCGTGCCTCTAGCGGCGAGGGAGTGAACCGATGCGGGCGCGAAGCCTGCTCGTCGCTTCGGCGTCCAGGGTGACCTTGCCGTCCTGGAACTGGACCGCCACTCCGTAGTCGCGGCGGGCCCCTTCGGGGCTCACGCACCCTTCCACGACGTCCTGCGCGACGAGCTGAGGGTCCCGTTCCTTCGGGTCACCGAACCCTCCCCCTCCACCCCCCTCGAAGGCGAGCGTGTCCCCGGGCCTGAGTTCGTAGCTCCAGCTCGGGACCTCCGTTTCACTGGAAGTGCCCAGATTGACCACCACTCGCCCCTTGCTGCCGGGCTTGCCGCCGGCCGTACCCTGGGCGGGAATCTCGAAGCTCTTGGCATGGCGGACATTCAGGAGGGCTGGCGCCAGGGCCTCGTAGAAGCGCCGGGGCGCCACACCGCCACGGAACTTCCCCGGCCCCCCCGAGTCGGGGATCAGCTCGTACCTCCGGATGCGTACCGGGTACTGGGCCTCCAGGATCTCCACGGGCGTTTCCAGCAGGTAGCGGGTGTCCATGGACCTCCTGCTGTACGCGTAGACATGGGGGTTCACGGCGGCAACACCGTCGGCCCGGGCGCAGGCGCCTGTCGCGGCGGTCTGGACCTCGTACTGCACGTAGGTCCTTCCTGGCACAAGCCCTCCATACCACAGCAGTGCGGTGGTGCCGTGACCACCCCGTTCGGCAACGGCGGTCTCTCCCTTCAGGGCAGCCAGGGCGTTCAAGACCACGTCGATGAGGGCGGCGAACACGACGGTGGTGTTCCCCACGGGCGCTGGAGACACGGGGTTCAGGACGGTCCCCTCCCTGGCCACCAGCGAGATGGCCCGGGCCACGCCTGCGTTCTCTGGGATGCTGGGGTCGGTCATGCCCAGAAGGCACAGGCAGCAGATGTGGAGCACGATGGTGATGGGCATGTTGATGGGGCTGCGTATCTGGGCATCGGAACCGCTGAAATCGAAGGTCAGGTGGCCGCCGTCGCGGGTGATGCGCACATGGAACTTCACCGGCCTGTCGTGGTTCGGCGGGGGGTCCAGCAGCGTCTCCGCCTCCGCGACCTCTCCCGGCCACTGCTCCACGACCCTGCGTATGCGCCTCTCGGAGAGGGACGGTAGCTCCTGGAACACCGCCTGCAACGTCTCGGCACCGTACCGTTCTGCCAGGGCCCTGACCCGCTGGACCCCCACCAGGGTGACGCCCACCTGGGCGCCCAGGTCTCCCAGGACCAGGTCCGGGTTTCTCACGTTGATGCGGATCACGTCCTCCACCTGCGGGACCACCCGGCCTCGGTCGTAGAACTTCATGAGGGGCAGCACCAGGCCTTCTTGAAAGATCTCGCTGGCCCCGTTGTACACGCTTCCCGGGACCACGCCGCCGATGTCCACCTTGTGGGCCGCCGAGCCGCAGAAGCCCACCAGCGTCCCGCGGTAGATGACGGGCGAGAGGACCAGGATGTCCGGCGTATGGGCAACACCAATCTCGTGGGGGTCGTTGCCAATGTACACGTCCCCGTCGTGTAACTCGTTCGGCGGGACCTTCGCCATGAGACGCCGAGCGGCACGACCGTAGATGTGCAGGTGCGTGGCTTCCTGGAAAGGCATCTCCCCGAGGGCCGAGCAGATGCCGAAGCTGCAATCCCTGGACTCCCGCATCAGCGTGGAAAACGCGGACCTGACGAGGAGGAACCGCATCTCCCTCAGGAGGGCTTCGAACTTGCTCCGAACGATCTCGGTAGTGATAGGGTCAACGGTTACCATGCCTTGGTGTTTCCTTCCCGTCCAACTCTCAGCCCCGGGCTGTTCCTGGGTGGTCGCGCGCGCCCTTGCTCCGGAGCGTTCCACAGACCCGCCGGTTTCCTGATGCCGAAGTTCGCCCGTTCTCCACGACGCGTCCAGTGCCAGGGGCCACGGCTATCGCCGCGGCTTCTCCGAATCGGCATTGCCCCCTGCGATGCGTCCCGAGGCATAGGCCTCGCCGGTGCCAGCGCCGTTCTCCGTGAGCATGCCCCAGAAAGACCCCAGCTCGCCCGCGGAGTAGAGCCTCGGGATAGGTGCGCCATCGGGCCGCAGAACCTGGCACCTGGGGTTCCGCTTGGGACCGCCCTGGGTGTTCGTGCTGCCGGGCCACAGCTTGACGGCGTAGTAGGGCGGGTCCTTCAGGGGGATGAGGGTCTCCGTGGGCCGCCGGAACTCGGCGTCTTCTCCCTTCAGGCAGCACCGGTTGTACCCCCGCACCGTCTCCTGCAAGGCTCGCGCGGTCATCATCCCCTGGTTGTCCTGGTCCTGGGCGATCTTCTTGGCCAGCTCCGCCAGGGTGTTCGCCTGCATCACCCAGCCCTTCCGAAGCTCCTCCTGGTTGTCCTGGCTCCACACGTAGAAGGCGGGGCCCGGGACGCCCCCCGGCGGGTTGCAGGGCCCAGCCGTCTCCGCCAGCGACCCCGCGCGCATCCTCTTCTCGTCGAAGACCCAGTAGCAAGGGATGCGGGGGTAGTTCAGCGTGCCGCTCTCGTACCCAACCAGGTCGTAGCCAAAGGCATGGCCCCGATAGACCTCGTTGGCGAACCTCCTCCCTCTCTTGTCGACGAAGACCTCCCCCGCGGCGATGTGACGGCGGGCAAAGACCAGGTCCGGGGTCTTCATCACCGCCCTCCAGGAGGTGCAGTTCATGTGCCAGAGGGCCGCCCCAACACCGAGGGCCATGCTGATCCCGTCCCCGGTATTCGCCAGGCACCCACGGAAGTAGACGGGATAGGCCCTCAGGTAGTTCTGCTTCATCCATTCATTGAACTCGAACCCCCCGCAGGTCAGCACCACCGCCCGGCTCGCCCTGATGGCCAGCCGCTGCCCTCCTCTCTCAGCGATAACGCCCCGGACCTCCCCCCCTTCCACCACGAGCTCTCTTCCCGCAGTCTCCCAAAGGACAGGGATGTTCCTCCTGGCGACATTCTCGGCCAGGACCTTGAAGATGGCTGGGCCGTTGCGCCACTTGCCATCCGGTTTCGGTGCGTGGACCGCCATTGCCTCTGCACCGGGAAGCTCGGGATAGTCCGTGTGGAGCGCTCGATCTCCATCGGCCCACTGAGCGCCCAGACCCCGGAGCCACCGGTCGTTCTCCGCCAGGTGGACCGCCAGGGTACGGATCACTGCCCTGCGCTCCTCATCCAGGGTTTCGTGGGCGACTCTGGCCATGGCCTCGAAGTGCAGGACCGCTGCCTCCACGTCGGTGGGGCTCAGCCAGGCACCTGCGGACACCCGCGTGTTGGGGATGTGCCTGGTCAGCTCCGGCGTGTCCGCAGTTTGCTTTTCCAGCAGCAGCACCCTCGCCCCGGCGTCGTGGGCCGTCATGGCCGCGGCGGCCCCGGCTCCACCGTAACCTACTACGACGACGTCCGCTTCCTCAGTCCAACGGTTCTCCGTCTGCATGGGCGGCCCTCCCTCCACGTTCTCCCTGCACCCTGACCCCGAACAACAGCGGGGATAATAGCACAATGCCTGCGAGCATGCATGGGGGCCATCGGGGGCGGTTGTTCCCCAGGGCCGGCGCTCCTTTCCCCCCGGAGGGGACTGAGGGACCCTGGGCTCGAGGGATGCCGAATTGCCGAAAACATCTTGTGGGAGCCCTTAGCCATGCCGCATCCGTTGTGGTACGTTACCTGGCATTCCAGACCACACCGTCAGAGGGGTAGGGCCATGGGGAAACTCGCAAGGCTTACCAGGGCACGGCAAGGAGCGCATCGGACCAGGCGCGTCTTCGTGGCGGGCCTGCTGATCGTTGTTCCCGTGGCCATCACCTACGTCGTCCTGCGGTTCGTGTTCGACGCCATAGACGGCGTGCTCCAGCCTTTTCTGGAGGCCGCCCTGGGCAGGAGAGTCCCTGGCCTGGGCATCGTGGGCCTGGTGCTCCTGGTCCTGCTGACGGGGCTGGTGGGTACCAACCTTCGGGGCCAGCACATCATCCACGTGGTCCAAAAGGAGCTCTTCAGGCTTCCCATCGTGGGCACGGTGTACTCCGCCTCCGAACATCTCATGGAGTCCTTCGCCTCCAACGGCGCCACGGGCTTCAAGCGGGTTGTGGCTATCGAGTACCCGAAGGTGGGCATGTGGATGATAGGGTTTCTCACGGGCATCACCAGGAGCGAAGACGACAAGCTGCTCGCTCTTGTCTATATCCCCACCGCTCCGACACCGAACACGGGCTGGGTGGTGATCCTGCCCACCGAGGACACGTACGACACCAACCTCACGGTGCAGGAGGCCGTCAAGCTGACCCTCTCCGGGGGCATCCTGGCCCCAGCGGAGCTCAAGCGGCGGGCGCTCGTTCTCTGAGGGGACCTCTCGGCAGGTCCTTCCCAGGACGGCATCGGTGGCGCTGTCGCCGTAGTACAATGGCGCCTGGCCTAAGACCTGAGACCTGGCCGCGCCATGAGCAGAGCCCCCGCCCGAGCACTGGTGCCCCTTGCCGCCACGCAGACGTCTTTCCGCTGGGTGATGCTGGCGCTCGCCTGGCTCGTGTACGCGGGTTTTGGGATGACCACCATGACCCTGGCGCCCCTGGTGGACTTCATCACCCGGGACCTGCACATGAACTCCACGCAGATGGGCGTCGTGCTGGGGAGCTGGCAGCTAGTTTATATTGGGACCGCCTTTGTCCTGGGGACGCTCGTCGATCGCCTGGGCGTCCGCCGCTCCATGGTCGCGGGCATCGTGGTCATCTGGCTTTCCCTGGTGCTGCGGGCAGTGGCCGTTGACTTCTTCACCTTGCTGGCGGCCGTGGCGCTGTTTGGCGTGGGTGCCCCCCTGGTCTCCGTGGGCGCGCCCAAGATCACGGTCCTGTGGTTCCCCCCACGGGAGCGGGGAGTGGCCGCAGCGGCCTACTCCACCGCCCCCATCTTGGGGATGGCCTTCGCCCTGATGGCAACCAACAGCGTGGTCCTTCCCCTCGTGGGCCACTGGCGTCTGACCTTCGTGGCGTACGGTCTCCTGCTGCTGGGAGTGGCGATGCTCTGGTGGCTGTTTGCCCGCGATGCCGGGGCGAGAGGAGAGGTGGGCGAAGAGGGTGCGCCGGTATCCGGCTTGCGAGGGGAGCTCGGGACGTTGTTGCGCCTGCGCACCCTCCGTGTGGTGCTCGTCTTAGGGTTCGTCGCCTTTTTCTTGAACCACGGGCTGAACAACTGGCTGCCCACCCTGCTGCAAGAACAAGGCATGTCCAGGGGCCAGGCGGGTGTTTGGGCAGCGTTGCCCCTAGTGGTGGGGGTGTTCGGGCTGCTCTTGGTTCTTGTGGTCAGCGGGCCAGGGAAGCGGGCACTCCTGCTGGCAACTCTCCTGCTGACGGCCGCAGCGACGACGGTAGGCCTGACACAGATGGGCGGCGTGCCTCTCCTGGGCGTCCTGGTCATCTCCGGCGTGGCCCGCAACCCGCTGCTGGTCCTCTTGCAGCTCAGCCTGATGGATGCGCCAGCCATAGGTGCCCGACGGACCGGCGCGGCCAACGGGCTGCTGTTCACCGCAGCCGAGACGGGAGGATTTGCGGGCCCGCTCCTGATGGGAGCCATGCGGGACATCACCGGTGACCTCACGGCGGGGACGCTGGTGCTGGCCGGTCTCACGCTGGCCCTGGCACCGGCGGCATGGCTGCTGAGGGCCCGTGACTGAAGCCCGGCTGCGTTCTCCCTTCGTTGCACCGGCTGGGCGTGGGGTGCTACACTGCGCCGGTGACGACCATGCGCGTAGGCGTCGTTTTCCCTCAGACGGAGATCAGCTCCGACCCTGTGGCCGTCCGGGACTATGCCCAGGCTGCCGAGGACCTGGGATACGCCCATCTGGTGGCCTTCGACCACGTGGTGGGCGCCGACCCCACCCACCGCCCGGGATGGCGCGGGGCCTACACGTACAAGGACCTGTTCCATGAGCCGCTGGTCCTCTTTGGCTACCTGGCAGGGGTTACCCGGCGTCTGGAGCTGGTGAGCGGCATCATTATCCTTCCGCAGCGCCAGACGGTCCTGGTGGCCAAGCAGGCGGCGGAGGTGGACGTGCTGAGCGGGGGGCGTCTCCGCTTCGGCGTGGGGATTGGCTGGAATGCGGTGGAGTACGAGGCCCTGGGGGAGAACTTCCACGACCGTGGAAAGCGGAGCGAGGAGCAGGTCCAACTGCTGCGGCTCCTCTGGACCCAGGAGGTCGTCACCTTCAAAGGCAGGTGGCATCAGGTGACGGAGGCTGGCCTGAACCCCCTGCCAGTTCAGCGGCCCATCCCCATCTGGCTGGGTGGGAGCGCCGACGCCGTCCTCCGGCGGGCCGCTCGCCTGGCCGAAGGCTGGTTCCCACAGATACGCCCCGATGAGTCCGGGCGGGCCACGGTCGAGCGGCTAAAGCGGTACGTTCACGAGGCCGGTCGCGACCCCCGGGCCTTTGGCATTGAGGGGCGCATGGCCATCAGGAATGTGGCCCCCGAGGATTGGGGCAAGGCGGTGGAGGGGTGGAAAGACCTGGGGGTGACCCACTTGGCCGTCAACACCATGAACGCTGGCCTCACGTCGCCCCAGGCCCACATCGACGCCATCCGTCGGTTTGCCGAGGTGGCAGGCCTCTAACCTCGGCGGGGCCCGAAGCGCTGTTCAGCTCTCTAGGCGGCGACGGCAGCTTCTGCCCGTTCCGGCTCCTGCGCTGTTGCCAGCATCCTCTCGAGCGCTTCCATCTGGGCGTCCGAGAGGTAGTAGCCGCACTGAAGGCAGGCAATGTAGCGCCCGTACATGTCCCGGTCCCGGTACAGGTCGCCGCCGCAGCGAGGGCACTCCCTGAACCACAGCATCGCCTTGCTCCTTCCTTACCCCGCCAGCCTAAGGGAGCGGCATGAAGAGAGCCTGAACACGCCGACCCACGGCCTGAAAAAGTCTTGAAAGATGCCAGCCGAACGGTTGCATCGGTGGATGCGCGCCCGTGCCCCTCCGAGATGCGTCGGACCGCCAACGTCTTCCGCTCATACGTGTGCCAGCCATTCGTCGGGCTTGATCATCAGGACAGGCCGGGTCACTCGCTCCAGGACCGTTCCCGCCACGGTCCCCATGGGACTTGCTGACTGCCCCCCCGTGCCGTGGGTTGACATTGCTATGAAGTCCACCGGGCCCTCCGCGGCATACCGGACGATCTCCTCCACGGGGTCGCCGCAGGTGACGCGCCATCCCGCCATCAGGCCAAAGCGGCGCAAGCCCGACGTCAGGTCCTCCAGGTACCCCTCAATGCGCTCCATCGCTCTCTTTTGCGAAGGCACCACGGGGCGTCTTTGGACGCCGCCGGCCACCACTACGTGCATGAGGACAATCTCCAACCCCAGGCTTGTGGCCAGGGTCACCACCATGGGGAGAATAGACTCGGCCAGCCGTGAGCCATCCAGGGGTACCAGCACCCTTCGGTACTCTGGGGCCCAGGGCTCTATCGCGGCGATGGCCTTCCGCTGGGCACCCTTGGTCTCCACCTTGGACACGACGGTGGCCTGCATTGGCCGCTACTCCTGCTTGTTCCCACCGGGCCCCGCGACGGCCTGGGCCTTGCCCACCTCGTCCACCGTGCGGACCAGGACTGCCATGGCAAAAGGCTTCCGCAGCACAGCCCGCGCTTCGAAGGCCTGCACCCAGGCCTGGGGCCAGCTACTGTCCACCACCAGGACCGTGGGGCAGGAGAGCTCCCGAGACCACTGGGCCAGGCGGGCGTAGTGCGCCGCGCGGGCATGGTCGAACCAGCCCAGCTCCAGAATGCAAGAGTCGGGAGGCGAGTCTGCCCGGGGAGCGGGTTCGCCGGCCCAGGCCGCACTCACCACCCGGGTCTCGACGTGGTAGCTGCGCTCCTGAAGATTCCTGGCCACCAGGTCGCCGAAGACAGAGTCCTCTGTTATCAAGAGCACGACGGGCACCGGCTCCCTCGTCCAAGTCGTGGCTTCAGGGTAGGGGAGGTGGCCCCAACATTCCCTGAACAGGAGACGCCAGTCCCTAAACATCTCCTGAAATTCCCTGGCCCCGGCCTGCGGGCAGGCGTCCGGCAGGCCGAAGCTCCGGTGGGTGTATGATGGTCTTCACCGAAACGCGAGGTTCTTCCGACGATGGAGGACCGGGTTCTGCGCCTGAGCACGGGCGACGTCCACTACCTGGCTGCGGGAGCCGGCCCGCCCCTGCTGCTCCTGCACGGCCTGGGAGCTTCGGTGGTCACCTGGCACCGCAACGTGGAAGCCCTGGCGGCCAGGCACGCAGTCTACGCCCCGGACCTCCCCGGATGTGGGGACTCCACCAAACCCGACATTGCGTACACCTGGGAGGACGGGGAGAGGTTCGTCTCGGAGTTCCTGGATGCGGTGAGCGTGGACAGAGTCGGGGTAGTCGGCAACTCCATGGGCGGGCTCCTGGCCGCGCGGCTCGCCTTCTCCAGACCGGAGCGCGTCTACGCCCTGGTGCTGGTGGCACCTGTCGGGCTGGGGCCGGAGCTACCCTTCCTGGTCCGGCTGGCCTCGCTCCCTTTGGCAGGACCGCTGCTGGACTGGCTGGACACGCACGTGCCCCATGGTTTCATGCGGAGCGTCTTTTACCGCCCTGACATGATCGAACCACAGGTCTATGGGGAGTTGCTGCGGGTACGGCGCCTGCCTGGGGCCTCGCGGATGCTCTTACGAGCCCTGAGGAACGGCGCGAACCTGCGTGGGCTTCGCAGGCACCTGCTACTTGGAGAGGCGCTACGGCATGTGCAGGCGCCAACGCTGGTCCTGTGGGGCCGGGAGGACCGGATCCTTCCGGTACGCCACGCCTATCAGGTCGCGGAGGAGCAGAGCCCGGTTCAGGTACGCGTGCTCCCGGGCTGCGGGCACTGGCCCCACTTTGAATGCGCCGAGGCCTTTCACAGGGAGGTCATCCCGTTCCTGGAAGCGGCCGCTGCACAGGAAAGGACGAAGACCGTTGGAGGAACAGTCTGAAGTCCCGGGAGCGGGCCAGAGAGCCCGCTCCCGAAAATCCGGAGTCGCCCTGGAGATCGCCGCCCTCGCCCTCGTGGTGGCGGTGATCGCGCTGGCCTTCGCGGTGAAGGACCACCTGCCGGACCCCAAGGCGGCGGGGTATCCAGCTATCTTCGTCATCACGCTCCTGGGAAGCTCCTCCATCTTCATCCCCCTTCCTGGGCTCGTCGCAACCTGCGCGGGCGGTGCCTTCCTCATTCCTCTGGTGGTGGGCCTGGTGGCTGGGATGGCGGAGGGCCTGGGCGAGACCACCGGCTACCTGGCGGGCCTCAGCGGCCGTCGGCTGGTCCAGCGGAACCGGACCTACCAACGGGTTGCCCCCTGGGTCCGACGTCGCGGCTGGATGATCGTCTTTGCCCTGGCTTCGTTCCCCAACCCGCTGTTCGACGTGGTGGGGGTTGCTGCCGGGGCCGCCCGAGTTCCGTACTGGCAGTTCCTTCTGGCGGCCTGCGCCGGCAAGACCATCAAGTCCACGGGGGTGGCGTACGCCTGTGCCGTGGCCTACGACGTGTTCCGCGTTCTGACCAAATGACGTCCCATGGAGCTCATTTCAAAACCTTCACCCCTCGAAGAGTCTTCGACCTGTGTCCCCCTCTCCCTTGCCAAGGGAGAGGGGGAGCAGGGCTCGCCCTGCACCCACATG
>JACQOS010000122.1 GCA_016202425.1 Chloroflexota bacterium | reverse complement strand
GTTTATACCCTGACGAACGCGACGCACCGATTGGATGTGGGGGGTAACGAATGACCTCCAACGCAGAATGTATGAGCACAAACGCAAGCTGGTGCCAGGGTTCACCAACAGGCATAACCTGTCGTGGTTGGTGTATGACGAAACCACCAGTGATGTACAGGCTGCCATAGCTCGTGAGGGGCAGATCAAGAGCTTGCCCTGAGCGAAGCCGAAGGGGATGGAGCCGGAGCAAGAAAACCGCGCTCGTTGCATCAGTGAACCCCGATTGGGTTGACCCAATCTCTTCGTTCAGGGCAGGCTCTAAGCTCTGCATGGTTTGACGCCTTAGATTCTTCGCGGAGTTTACCCTGAGCACAGCCGAAGGACTCAGAATGACATCGTGGTGAGGACTTTGAAAACACGCTCTTAGGGAGGCCCTTGCGGGGCCTCGGGGCCGGGAGGCGCCTCCCGCCGCCTGCGCCTTCGGCGGGGCTCCGCCTCCCTCACCGGGATGCGCCTGCGGACGCGGCCATCCCCTGGAGGTACCTCCTGGGCGGCACGCTCCATACGCTCGATGGCACCGTCCAGGAAGCTGCGAAAGGCAAGCAACAGCTCCTTGTTGGCGGCGCGCCAGTGGTCAATAGCAGTGGGCGGCATGCGGGAGAGCAAGGCGGGCCTCACCCGCACCACCAGGCCCTCGCCCTTGTGATACTCCACCTCCAGCCATCGTCGCGTGCTCATGGTCTCCCCCTTCGCTTTCTTGGCTCAGCCATGGCTTTGGGGTCCCGAAACCTCACCTTCAGGGTACCCCCTTCCTTGTTCGCCTCCATCACCTGAAGGCCAGCCAGCGACGCCGGCAGCAGGATGTTCCTGCGATGCGACGCTGCCTGGACAATGAGCTCGTCCCGGTTCTGGGTGACGGAAATGTCGTCCGTCGTGGTGAAGGGGAGGGAGAGCGTCAGCACATAGGTAGACCCCTCCTTGGCCACCTCCTGGGAGCGCCCCCGATGGTACACCCTGGTGGGGTCATCGTCGCCGAAGATCCCCTGGGCCAGTTCCCGCAAGGTGGGCAGGCCAACTACCTCCCGGTCCAGCAGGGGCGCGCGGAGGATAGGCACGGAGGCGAAGCTCTCTTCGATGAGCTGAAAGTAGCGGGCCTGGCTGGCCTTCCAGGAGCCAAAGAAACCGTCGCCCACGGCATCGGGGAGAAGGCGGTTGCACACCACCAGGTCGGTGTTGTAGCCGTAGAGGTTCAGGTACGTGAAGGTGCGCTGCGTCTCCTTGACCACCATCTTCTCCGCGTTCACTACCAGGCGAACGGAAGAGAGAGCCCCGTCGCTCAACAGGGACCGCATCTTCTCCAACTGGTGGAACAGTTCCTGGATGGTGTCGAAGACGTCACCGCCCGGGAGGGGGACCCTCATCACGCCGCGCACCAAGGGGCGCACCGCGGCGGCCACCCGCCGCTCTATGGGGAACAGGCGCCGCATGTACCAGCGGGCCATCTCAGGGAAGCTGAGCAGCCGCAGGGTTTCCCCCGTGGGCGCGCAGTCGACAATGACCACGTCGTAGGCGGCCTGGTCGGCATACCGGTTGATGTAGAGGAGCCCCACCAGTTCTACCATGCCGGGGAGAATGGCCACCTCGTCCGCCACCACCTCGTCGGCCCCCTGCCAGCGCATCACGGCGCTCAGCCAGTCGCGCACCGTCTTCCAGTACACGTCGAGTTCCCGGAGAACGTCCACCTCCTGCCCCCACAAGTTGTCCGCCACGGGGACGGGCTCGCCGCCCAGGGTCAGGTCGAAGGAGTCGCCCAGGCTATGGGCAACGTCGGTGCTCACCACGATGGTCTTGTAGCCCAGGTCCGCAGACCGGAGGGCCGTAGCAGCAGCAACGCTGGTCTTGCCAACGCCGCCCTTGCCCGTGTACAGGATGATGCGCATGCCTTCCCCCTGCGCCATTATAGCTTCCGCTTCGGGCCGAGAACAAGGCCGGGCGACATGCTCCCGGACGGGACAAGGGACCTCCGGCAAGCCCCTTATTCGGAGGGGGCGTGATAAGATCGAGGGCGTTCATGGGTCCGGCATTGTTTCCCTCATGATCGAGGCTTTCGAGCTGACCAAGTCCTTCGGCTCCGCCCGCGCTGTGTGCGGGGTCAGCTTTGCCTGTGACGACGGCCATATTACCGGCTTGCTGGGGCCCAATGGGGCAGGGAAGACCACCACGCTACGTATCCTTTCCACGGTGCTGGCCCCCGATGCTGGGACCGCTACCGTTGACGGGCATGACATCGTGGCCGCGCCAAGGCGGGTCCGGCAAGCGCTCGGTATCTTGCCCGACAGCCCGGGCCTGTATGGGCGGCTCACGGCCCGGGAGCACCTGCGCTACTTCGGTCGCTTGCACGGTCTCGATGGGTCCGTGTTGGAGTCCAGGGTGCGAGAGGTCGTAGAACTCTTGCGGATGGAGGAGTATGCCGACCGCCGGTGTGGCGGCTTCTCCAAGGGAATGCAACAGAAGGTGGCTCTTGGTCGGGCCCTCATCCACGGCCCCAGGACCATCATCCTCGACGAACCCACGGCAGGGCTGGACGTCATGAGCATCCGAGAGACGCGGGAGACGCTCCGCCATTTCAAGACTGAAGGGCGTTGCATCCTGTTCTCCAGCCACAACATCCCCGAGGTGGAGGAGCTGTGCGACAGGATCGTCATCCTCGCCGGCGGGCAGGTCCACGGCGTGGGTTCCCCTGGGGAGCTGAAGGAAAAAACGCGGTGTTCCAGGCTGGAAGACGCTTTCGTTGAACTCGTGGGCACGGCAGCGGGACTCTACGACCATCCCTGACATTCCAAGGAGGCTGTAAGTTGGGGCACCAAGTCCGCACGATCTGGGCCAAAGAGATGCTCGATGCCCTGCGGGATCGCCGCACTCTACTGATGATGGTTGTAGTGCCGGGACTCCTCTTCCCCCTGCTGACTGTAGGCCCCCACATTCTTCTCGGGCGGCAGGTAGCGGCCCAGCGGCAGGCCCCTCTCAACGTCGCAGTTGACGGTACGGCCTACGCCCCCGGCCTTGTGGCCTTCTTGCGCAGATGGGGGGTGGGAATCCTGGCGCCGCCCCAGGACGTGGAGGCAGGCGTTCAGGAGCGGACCATTGCGGTGGCGCTTGTCATTCCCCCAGACTTTTCTCAGAAGTTGGAGAAAGAGGAACCCGCGTCCGTCACCATCATCTCGGATGAAAGCAGCCTGAGGTCTCGCTTGGCGGCCGCCCGCCTTGGAGCCCTGCTCACAGCGTATGGCCAGCAGCTTACCTCAGAGCGCCTGGCCCGTCGCGGCATAGAGCTTGCGGCCATCTCTCCTTTGCAGGTCCGGCAGCAGAGCGTGGCCACCAGGCAACAACTGGCGGCCGTGCTCGGGCGTCTCAGCGTGCCTATTGCAGTCTTGTTCTACGCTGTCCTGGCAGGGATGTACACCGCTATTGACGTCACGGCGGGAGAAAAGGAGCGAGGCACGCTTGAGCCCTTGCTGGGCTCGCCTGCAAGCCGCGCGGAGATCGTCATCGGAAAATGGCTGGCGGTCCTCGCCACAACCATCCCTGCCCTGCTCCTGCTGATGGCGAGCATATGGCTCGCCTTTCGGCTCACGCCCAAGGGCCTGCTGGGTGGGTCATTGGCCTTCGAGCTATCGCTGGGCTCAGCCGCGGCGGTTGCCCTGCTGGCCATCCCCTTTGGTGCCATGCTGGGGGCCGTCGAGCTGGTCATCTGTACCTTCGCCCGCAACTTCAAAGAGGCCCAGAACTTCATGACTCCGGTCATGTTAGCTGTCATGGTGCCGGGCTTTGCCATCGGGTTCTTGCAGGACTTCACGCCAGCCCTGTGGATGTTCGGTGTGCCAGTTCTGGGGCAGGCGCTGACTATCGTCGAGCTGCTGCAAGGCACCCAGGGCCTAATGGAACTGACCCTTACCCTGGCCTCCACCATGGTGGGTATGCTCCTGGCCCTCTGGCTTGCCATCAAGGTTTTCCAGCGAGAACAGGTGCTCTTCCGGCAGGCATGACCACCAACCAAGCAGTTGGCCAGGCTTTCCTTGTTGGCCCCTTCCCTGCATGCTATTATTCCGGTGAGCAGCGGATATGGTTCTGGCGCGTGTTCAGGTCCAGGTCTTCCCACCTTTCCACGGGGCGATTTCGGCCCGCTGGCTTCGGCGCGTCGCGGAGGGCGCCCTTGCCACCGCTGCCCCAGGAGACGACTGTTGCCTCAGCCTGGTCCTGGCCGACGACGCCACGGTGCGGCAGTTGAACCACGCCTACCGCGGGCTGGATGAGACCACCGATGTGCTGGCCTTCGCCTTCGACCACTCCGGCCCCTACGAAGGGGAGGGGAAGCCTCCCTCCGGGGTGGACATCGTGCCGTTTCCGTCCGTCCCGGAGCCCGGAAAGTACCTGGGCGAGGTGATCATCTCCTATCCCCAGTGCGTGCGCCAGGCCAAGGCCCAGGGGCACAGCGTCAGGCAGGAGCTGGCACTGCTGGTCGTTCACGGCGTGCTGCATCTGCTGGGCCACGACCACGCCAGCCCCGAGGAGGAGCAAGGAATGCGGGCGCTGGAGAACTCGGCCCTCCAGGCGGTGGAGCGAGAGGCTGCCTCGCGCCCGAAGGCCAGGATGGTGCGGAGTTGACCACCCAAGTCTACTATCGCAAGTGGCGGCCGCAGCGCCTCGCCGATGTGGCGGGACAAGAGGCTGTGGTGCGGACCCTCAAGCAGGCGCTCCAGCGCCAGAGGATCGCCCACGCCTACCTCTTCTGTGGCCCCCGGGGGACCGGCAAGACCAGCACGGCCCGGATCCTGGCCAAAGCGGTCAACTGCCTTGCGCCTCTGCCTGACGGCGAGCCCTGCAATGCCTGCAGGCTCTGCGTGGCCGTCAACCAGGGGCGGGCCCTGGACCTGGTGGAGGTCGACGCCGCCAGCAACCGTGGTATCGACGAGGTCCGCAGCATCCGGGAGAAGGTACAGTACGCCCCCGCCGAGTCCAAATACAAGGTGTACGTGCTGGATGAAGCCCACATGCTGACGGACGCGGCGGCCGACGCCCTGCTGAAGACCCTGGAAGAGCCCCCGAGCCACGTGATCTTCGTGCTGGCCACCACCGAGCCCGAGAAGCTCCCTCCCACCATCACCTCCCGCTGCCAGCGGTTCGACTTCCACCGCATCGCTCCCGGGACCATAGTGGAGCGCCTGTCCCGACTTTGCGCCGAGGAGGACATCCAGGCGGAGCCCGAGGCCCTCCAGGCCGTGGCCTATGCCGCCTCGGGAAGCCTGAGGGACGCCGAGAACCTCCTGGAGCAGGCATCCGTGTCCTTCGGCAGCCCCCTGACGCTGGAGCAAGTGCGGCTGCTCCTGGGCCTCGCCGAGGACAGCAGGACTCGCCGGCTGACAACCTACCTGGTCCTGGGCCAGACCCGCGAGGCCCTGCTTCTGACCAACGAGATCGCTTCCGAGGGTGTGGACCTGCGGCAGCTTCACGTTCAGCTCCTGCGAGTGCTGCGGGACCTGCTGCTCCTGAAGGCGAGTGCCTCGGAGATGGTCCCGCAGGCAGCCGAGCGCCTCCAGGAGCAACAGCGCCTGCTGGCGGAGGTGCCCCTGGACAGGCTGCTGCGGGTGATCCGGCTCCTGAGCCAGGCGAGCTTCCGGCAGGATGTCCCTGGGCCGCTGCCGCTGGAGCTGGTGGCCGTGGAGTGCGGCCTGGATGGGGCTGCCATCCCTCGGTCCACCGAAGAGCCCGCTCTTGCCAGCCAAGCGCCGGCCATCGCCCAGGCACCACCGCTACCTCCCCGCCCGGCGCCCACCCCTCGGGACAAGCCCGGCGTCCCGCAACCTGTCTCCATCCCGAGTCCCGGCCCCGTGGGCGCTCCACCCCTCCCTCCTGAGCCGGCAGCGGGCGCTGCCCCTTCCGAGCGTTTGGAGACCCAGTGGGAGACCATGGTGAAGGCCCTCAGCCGACAGAAGGGCCGTCGTTTCAACCTTGGCGCGCTCCTGCGGGGCTGCCGGAGTCGCCGGCTGAAAGGGGATACCCTGGAGCTGGACTTCAGCCACCGTTCCCACATGGAGCGGATGCAGGACGAGATGGAGAACCCGGAGAGTCGCCGGGCCTTCCTGGAAACGGTGACCAAGACCCTGGGCCTGTCCAACCCTCCCAACCTGGTCTTCACCGCTCCCAACGGCCAGCAGCAGGAACCTCGGGACAGGGAGAGCCCCTTGGTCCAGGCGGCCCTCAAGATGGGAGGTCGGGTCCTGAAGGAGGAGAAGGAAGGAGAGGGATGAACAAGCATATGCTTCGGCAGGCCCAGATGCTGCAGCAGCGCTTGGCCCAGGCCCAGGAGGCGCTGGACCAGGAGACGGTCCAGGCCTCCGCCGGGGGAGGCGTTGTCACGGTGACCGCTACCGGCAAGCAGCGGCTGCAAGCCATCAAGATCGACCCCTCGGTGGTGGACCCGTCCGACGTTGCGCTCCTGGAAGACCTGGTCACAGCCGCCGTGAACGAAGCCCTGGAGAAGGCCCAGGCGCTAGCAGCCCAGAGGCTAGGGGCCATCGCCGGTGGCCTCGGCCTGCCGGGGCTGCGGTGAGCCCTCGCGGAGCCCATGGCTACGAGCGACTTCTACCCAGCCCCAGCGCCGGTGGCCCGGTTGATCGAGGAGCTCCACAAGCTCCCCGGCATCGGTCCCAAGACGGCGCAGCGCCTCACCTACCACCTGGTCCGCATGCCCGGGGAGGAGGCCCTGGCCCTGGCCGAGGCAATTCTGGCCCTGAAACAGAAGGTCATCACCTGCTCCCGGTGCCAGAACCTTACCGAGGAGGACCCCTGCCCCCTGTGCGATGACCCCGGCCGGGACTGGGCGACGATCTGTGTGGTGGAGCAGCCTCTGGATGTCCTGGCCATCGAACGGACGAGGGGCTACCACGGCCTCTACCACGTGCTGCACGGGGCCATCTCTCCCATGGATGGTATCGGTGCCGAGGAGCTGCGGGTCCGGGAGCTTCTGGCGCGGCTCAAGGGCGGGTCGGTGCAGGAGGTGATCCTGGCCACCAACCCGAACCTGCAAGGGGAGGCTACCGCCATGTACCTGCAACGGCTGATGGCTCCCCTGGTGCCCAGGATCACGCGGCTGGCCCGTGGCCTGCCGGTGGGAGGCGACCTGGAGTACGCCGACGAGGTCACCCTCATCCGCTCCCTTCAGGGACGCCAGGAGTTCTCCCCGTGACCCGGCCACGTCTCTACTCCACCGAAGCCCTGGTGCTTCGGGCCGCCCCTCTGGGCGAGGCGGACCGGCTGCTCACGCTCCTCACGCCTGCCCTGGGAAAGCTTCAAGTCAAGGCACGCGGGGTGCGCAAGACTGCAAGCAAGCTGGCCGGGCACCTGGAGCCTCTGACCCGTTCGCTCCTTCACCTGGCGCGAGGCCAGACCTGGGATACCATCACGGGGGCGGAGGCCCGGGAGTCGTTCCTGGCCCTCAAGAGCGATCTGGCCCTCCTCTTCCGGGCCCTCTACGTGGCCGAGGTGGCGGACCTGCTGAGCCCCCTGGAGGAGCCTGCCCCCCCGGTGTACGCGCTGCTGCTGGAAGGGATGCGGGCCCTGATGGCCCCAGGAGACCTCGACCTGCTCCTGCGCTATTTGGAAGTCCACCTGCTCCTTTGCGCGGGCTTTCTCCCGGAGTTCCAGCAGTGCACGGAGTGCCGGGAGGAGGTGGCCCCCGGCAGGCACCTGTTCTCCCCCCAGCGCGGAGGTGTCGTCTGCACCTCCTGCGGCAGCCCGGCGCATGGCGACCAGCCTATCTCCATCAACGCCTTGAAGGTGCTCCGTTTCCTCTCGACGGCCACCTTCGGGTCCCTGAGGGCGCTGCGTGTCCCGTCGGCCCTGCACCGGGAGTTGGCCCAGGTGTTGGAGTCCTTCCTGCGACACGTCCTGGAGAGAGAGGTGCGGTCCGCCGCCTTCCTCCGCCTGGCGGTCCTGGGCCCATCGTCCCTGGCACCAGCTTCGGCACGAGAGGCGTGAAGGAGGTACCCCCATGCCCGGACTCCGGGGAAAGAAGCGGCTCTTTCGGAAGGTCCTCATCGCCAACCGGGGGGAGATCGCCTGCCGGGTCATCCGGACTTGCGAGCATCTCGGTATCAAGACCATAGCCGTGTACTCCGAGGCGGACGCCAACGCCTTGCACGTGAAGCGGGCGGACGAGGCGGTGCTCCTGGGGCCAGCCCTGGCCAGCGAGAGCTATCTCAACATCGCAGCCATCATCCGGGCGGCCCTGGACCAAGGGGCGGAGGCTGTTCACCCAGGCTACGGCTTCCTGGCGCAGAGCGCGGGTTTCGCCACCGCCTGCGCCAAGGCCGGCCTCGCCTTCATCGGTCCCACCCCAGAGGTGATGCAACAGATGGCCGACAAGGCCATGGCGCGACGCCTGGCCGCGGAGGCAGGCCTTCCCCTGCTGCCAGGCACGGAGACCGACATCACGGATGAAGAGGCCGTGGCTCGCGCTCAGGAGATCGGCTTTCCGCTGATGGTGAAGGCAGCCCACGGCGGAGGAGGCATTGGTATCCGCGAGGTCAGGACGCCCGAGGAATTGCCGGAGGCCCTGGAGCGTGCCCGTTCCCTGGCGCAAAACGCCTTCGGCAGCCCCCGGCTGTACCTGGAGAAGCACCTCGAAGGGCCTTCCCATGTGGAGGTCCAGGTGCTGGCCGACCAGCACGGCCGCGCCATTCACCTCTTTGAGCGCGACTGCTCCATCCAGCGGCGCAACCAGAAGGTGGTGGAGGAGACCCCCTGCGTCAAGCTGGACCCTGCCCTGCGCCAGGAGATGTACGCCGCCGCCCTGGCTTTCGTCCGCCACATTTCCTACACCAACGCGGGGACCGTGGAGTTCTTGCTGGACCAAGAGGGCCGCTTCTACTTCCTGGAGATGAACACGCGCATCCAGGTGGAGCACCCGGTCACGGAAATGGTGACCGAACACGACCTGGTGGAGCAGCAGATCCGCATCGCCGCTGGGGAGAGGCTTGCCCTATCCCAGGAGGACGTCCACAGCCACGGATATGCCATCGAGGCCAGGGTCTACCCCGAAGACCCCACGACCCTCTTGCCCGTCGCAGGGACGATGACCACGGTCAAGGAGCCCAAGGGCCGGCATCTCCGGGTGGACAGCGCCCTCTTCTCAGGGTACGAGGTGAGCCCCTTCTACGACGCCCTGATGGCCAAGGTTGTTGCCTGGGGCCGGAGCCGCAGCAAAGCCATCAGCAGGCTACAGAACGCCCTGGGCGACTTTGGGCTCGAAGGCGTCCCCCACAACATCCCGATGCTCCAGCAGGTCCTGGCCTCGCCGGAGTTCGTGGAAGGCACCTACAACACCCTCACCCTGGGCAGGATTCTGGGCCGGCAGGAGAGCGCGAAGCGGGAGGAGGAGGAGCGCCACAAGGTAGCGGCGGTGATGACTGCCCTGGGACACCTGTTCGCCGGCGCTGACCGGGCCCGGCCGAGCCCGTGGAAGACCTACGGACGCGCGGCGCAAATGAGCCCAGGGCCTGGGCGAGGGAACCGGTGGTGAAGCGACGCTTCCGGGTGCGCGTCAAGGGGGACTGGCACACCGTCGAGGTGGAGGACCCGCAGCGGTACCCGTTCCAGATCACGGTGGACGGCGAGCCCCTGGCGGTAGAAGTCTACGCGGAAGAGGCCGACCTGGCGGCAGAGGAGGCTCCCCCTGAGGCACCCCAGGTCGGCGAACCCGTGGGCTTGCGGGGCATCTCCCAGGAAGGGGACAAGCTCATCCGCTGCCCCATGCCGGGGCGCATCGTGGCCGTGTCGGTGAAGGTGTGGGACGAGGTAAAGCCTGGCACCGAGCTCTGCATCCTGGAGACCATGAAGATGGAGCAGAGCATCCGGGCTGCCCACACGGGCATCGTGAGAGCGGTGTTCGTCCACTCGGGGAAGAACATCGCCGTGGGGGACCCCCTTATTCAACTGGAGTAGGCTATGAACCTGTCTCAAAACTCCTTTCTGGGGGAGTCCATCCAGACGGGTGGGGATGGCAGGTGTCTGGGGGTGTCCCCCAGTTTCGTTCTCTCGCCCTCTCCCGCCTGAGGCG
>JACQOS010000121.1 GCA_016202425.1 Chloroflexota bacterium | reverse complement strand
CATGTTTACGCGGATTCACGTCATTAGATACTAGCCGTCCGGCAGGGCCGGGGCAACGGGCGCTTCGAGGCGGCCAGGGAAGGCCACCTTGAGTGCCCCCGAGCCCCGAGAAAAGCTGACTTTTTCTTAGAAAAGGGATTGACCTTTTC
Source organism: Chloroflexota bacterium (assembly GCA_016202425.1). Lineage (GTDB taxonomy): Bacteria > Chloroflexota > Dehalococcoidia > Lucifugimonadales > JACQOS01 > JACQOS01. Next base: position 10,242 of record JACQOS010000121.1, on the reverse strand, counting down.
CTAAAAAGTTGGTAAAATCGCCCACATCCCGGCCAGTGGGCCGAGACGGACGCCCTTTAACAACCGAGGGAGCAGCGGCATGCGCATTACGGGCGGCGTGGCACGGGGAGCCCGCCTGGTGGTCCCCCGCTCCTCGCCCGTCCGCCCCACCTCAGACCGAGTTCGGGCAGCGTTGTTCCAGCTCCTGGGGGGCGTGGTGGTGGATGCCCGTGTGCTGGACCTGTTCGCTGGGACGGGCGCTCTGGGGCTGGAGGCCCTGAGCCGGGGAGCCGCCTGGGCGGACTTTGTGGAGCGAGACGCCCGCCTGTGCCAGGCGATCCGCCAGAACCTCGCCGCCGCAGGCTTCGCCCAGCAGGGCCGCGTCTACCGTGCCCGGGTGGAGCGGGCGTTGGAGTTCCTCCAGGAGCCCTACCAGGTGGTCCTGGTGGACCCTCCCTACGACCTCCCGGGCCTCCAGGGGCTCTTGGAGCGGCTGGGAGAAAGCCGCCTGGTTGCTGCCGGGGCCGTCGTTGTGGTAGAACACAGGAGCCGAGCCACGCTCGCGCCCGCGCCCGGAGCCCTGGTCCTGGCTCGGGAGCGCCGGTACGGAGATACCGCCCTGGCCTTCTACACTGCCCTCGACAGGAGCACCCATGACGACAGCCCTCTACGCAGGGACCTTTGACCCGGTGACCAAGGGGCACCTGGACATCGCCCAGCGAGCCGCCATGCTCTTCGACCGGGTGATCATCGGCGTGTTCGATACGCCCGAAAAGCACCTGCTCTTCTCCACCCGGGAGCGTGTCGAGCTGATCCGCAAGACGGTCCAAGACCTGCCCAACGTGGAAGTCGCCGCCTACTCCGGCCTGACGGTGGACTACGCCAAACAGGTGGGAGCCAGGGCCGTGGTGCGTGGCCTGCGCAGCATTACCGACCTCGATTACGAGGTAGCCATGGTGATGATGAACCGTAAGCTCCATCCCGACATCGATACGGTCTTCCTCTACACCAGCCTGGAATATCAGTTCGTGAGCTCAACGCTTATCAAGGAGGTGGCCCGATACGGAGGCAACATCTACGATCTCGTCCCCGAACACGTAGCGCGCGCTTTGCGCAAGAAACTCAAGAGCGCCGAGCAATCGGCCCGCTAAGAAGGAGCAGATCCCATGCAGATCCTTGGACTCATCGACAAGTTGGAAGCCCTGGCCACATCCGCCAAGAAAGTCCCCCTGGGCCACAAGGCCATCGTTGACGCCGAGAAGCTCCTTGAGCTGGTGGACCAGATGCGAGTCGCCATCCCGGAGGACGTTGCCGAGTCCCAGGAGGTCCTCAGAAAGCGCGAGGAGCTCCTCAACCAGAGCCTCGGCGAGGCAAGACGCATCCGCTCCTCCGCCGAGAGCGAGTACCGCAGCCGGGTGGAAGAGAACCAACTGGTGAAAGAGGCCCACAAGCGGGCTACCCAGGTCGTGGAAGAGGCCCAGCAGAAGACCCAGCGGATTCTCCTCCAGGCGGAGAAGGACGCCGCAGGCCGCCGGGCCTCCGCGGACGAGTACACCCAGGAGGTCCTCTACCAGCTCGAACAGGAGGTGAGCCACCTCCTGACGGCGATCCGCAATGGCATCGAGATGCTGGAGAAGACCCCCGAGGCAGCCCTCCGCTAGTACCTACTGTCGGAAAAGGGCGCTATAATCAACCGCTCGTGGTGAGCCTGTCGAACCATACGAGCGGAGGAAAAGTCCCGCTCATGTCCTTCGACGGTGCTCAGGATAAGCGGGACTTGAAGTATGACATGTTTACGCGGATTCACGTCATTAGATACTAGGTCAACAACGGATTCCCGCCGTCAAGCCAGGGAAGACTCTCACCAGGGGCTGGGGGGAGAGATCGGTCGCCCCCCTCAGACTCACACGTAGGCGGGTTCAGCCGAGGAGCCGCCAGGTGAGCCCATACGGGCCCGCCTGGCGCACGAGCCCTCTCACCCGCTGGGCTGCCTGCTGCGTCACCGCTGCCCCATGCCCTGGGCAGAGGACCTCGTAGTCCAGGGAGGCGATGCGTTCCAGGGATGCACGATAGGCAGCCAGGTCGGAGCCAGGGTACGCCTGGTTCTTCCCCAGCCGCCCCCGCCCCTCCACGATCAGGTCGTCACAGAACAGGGCTCCCCTCTCCTTCAGCTCGAAGCAGACGCTCCCGGGCGTGTGGCCAGGGGTAGCGTGCACCCGCAGCCCGCCCAGGATGGGCAACTCGTCCCCGTCCTCCAGAAGGCCGTCCGCCGGGACGCGGCGCAAGAACGGCAGGGGGAGAGGCGACGACCCGAAGACGCGGAGATAGGCCACGGATGGGCCGTTCTTGCCTGCCTGGACGTCTCCCCGGTGGGCGAGGACGCGGGCCCCCGTTTTCTCCCTCAGGGCCGGCGCTCCCCCCGTGTGGTCGGGATGGGCGTGGGTCAGCAAGATGAACCGGAGGTCCTCCAGGCCGCGCCCCAGGGAGGCCACGTACCGTGCGATACCGTTCAGGTTGCCGGGAAGCCCCGCGTCGACAAGCGCAAGCACGTCGTCCACCAGAAGGTAGACGTTGGCCGCTCGCGGACCGCCCGCCAGGCCATCAACGCGGTGGACTCCCGGGACAACTTCCGCCATGACTAACAGGGTGTTGGAAAACCCTTTCGACCATCCCCCTGTCCCCCTTCCTGGCCAGGAAGGGGGTAGGAATTATATCTGGGGGACACCCCCAGACCCCCGCCCCTTCGACTTCGCTCAGGGCAGGCTCCGTCCCGACTCTCGGGACTCTGGACTCCTCCCTTTTCACCAACCTGCTACGGCTCCAGCACGATATCCCCGCTCTTGCCACCCCTCTTGCTCACCAGCCGCACGGCCTCGATGCGCATGCCCCGGTCCACCGCCTTGGCCATGTCGTAGATGGTCAACGCGGCCACGACCACCGCCGTCAGCGCCTCCATCTCCACGCCCGTCCTGGCGGAGGTCTTCGCGGTGGCGATGATGTGGATGGCGCTTTGGACCCCGTCCACCTCGAACTCCACGGCCACCTGGTCGAGGGGCAAGGGGTGGCAGAGGGGAATGAGCTCCGCCGTGCGCTTGGCCGCCAGGATGCCCGCCACGCGCGCCACGGCCAGCACGTCCCCCTTCTCCACCTGGCCTTGCTGGACGAGGCGCAACGTCTCCGGCTTCATGCGCACGGAGCCCTTGGCCACCGCCACCCGGACAGTCGGCTCCTTCCCACCCACATCCACCATCTGTGCACGACCCTGAGCGTCTACATGGGTGAGGGCGAGAGGGGGTCCGCCGGGTCCCTGTCTGTCCCCACTCTCAGGCGGCAGCCCTATCTGTGCGCTGGCCAAAGCATTGGCCTCCTCATTCCCAGGATGCCCCGCATGGCCCCGCACCCACTCCCAAGCAACCCGTCGGTTGCGCACCAGCGTATCCAGCCTAGCCCAGAGGTCCCCGTTGGCCTTCCGCTTCCACCCCCTGGCCATGGTGCAGACCAGGTACTGGCTATCGCTGTAGAGCGTGACCTCGGCGCCCTCTGAGACGGCCTCCAGCCCCTTGATGGCGGCCAGAAGCTCCATGCGGTTGTTGGTGGTCCTCTCTTCCCGACCAGCCAGGGCGCGCTTGCGGCCGTCCTCCTCGATGACGCTCGCCCAGCCGCCCGGGCCCGGGTTGCCCAGGCAGGAGCCGTCGGTGCAGATGCGGATCGTCACGGCAACTAGCCTCGGCCCATCAAGCGGAGAGGTCCCCCGTTGGCAGCGGCCCCTTAGCCGCCGATAGCGTACATCTCGATCTTCCGGGCCTTCCGCAGCTCTGGGGTCAGGGAGGTTCGGAGCTCGGAGTACCGGTCGTCCCGCACCCGCCAGATGTTCTTGATCCTCTCCTCCAGGTCCTCGTCGGTGGCGCCGGAGCGCAGCGGCGCTCGCAGGTCGTGGCCGATGCTGGCGAAGAGACAGGTGATCAGTTTCCCTTCCGGGGAGAGCCGCACCCTGGTGCAGTCGCCGCAGAAGGGCTGGGTGACGGAGGAGATGACGCCGATCTCCCCGGTGCCATCCACGTAGCGGTACCGCTCGGCGACCTCTCCCCGGTAGCTACGTTCCGCCGGCTCCAGCGGGAACACTTCGTTGATACGCCGGATGACCTCCGCCGAGGGGACTATGTTGTCCAGGCGCCAGCCGTTCAGGTTGCCCACATCCATATATTCGATGAACCGGACGACGATCCCCGTCCCCTTGAAATAGCTGGCCGTGTCCACCACCGTGTGGTCGTTCACGCCCCGCTGGACCACGGCGTTGACCTTCACCGGGGCCATCCCCAGCTCCACGGCCTTCCAGATGCCTTCCAGGACCCGGTGGGTGCTGAACCCCCGGCCGTTCATGCGGCCAAAGACCTCGTTGTCCAGGGTGTCCAGGCTCACCGTCACCCGGCGGAGCCCTGCCCTCTTCAGGTCCTCCGCGATCTGGGCCAGCAGGAAGCCGTTGGTGGTCAGCGTCAGGTCGAGGATCCCTTCCACCTTCGCGAGCATCCCGATGAGCTGATCGATGTCCCTCCTTACCGTCGGCTCGCCGCCGGTGATCCGGGCCTTGGAGACGCCCAGCTTCACGAAGATGCGAGTCAGGCGGACGATCTCTTCGAAGGTCAAGAGCTCGGCCCTGGGCAGAAAGTGGTACCGCACGCCGTACTTCTCGGCCGGCATGCAGTACTGGCAGCGAAAGTTGCACCGGTCGGTGACGGAGATCCGCAGGTCCCGGAGAGGCCGGCCCAGCGTGTCCACCACCTGGGGCGCCTCCTGAGCAGCAGTGTTGAAGTCTGGCATGGCGCTGTCGTTCATGGGTTCACCGCGGGAGGGGCCAGATGCCCCCACCCGTCTCCTTCACGCCCGTTCCCCGACCACCTCAGGCTCTCGCCTCAGGCGCTCGGCCACCTGGCGGGCCGCCTGCCCCCGGTGGCTGACGAGGTTCTTGGTACTGAGGTCGAGCTGCGCCACGGTGCTTCTCCACCGGGGGAGGTACATCACGGGGTCGTACCCGAACCCGTTCTTCCCCTGGGGCCCCTCAGCGACGTACCCCTCCAGCGCGCCCTGGAAGGTCTCCTCCCGCCCCGAGGGCCACACCAAGGCGATGACGCAGCGGAACCTGGCCGTCCTCCTCTCCCAGGGGACGCCCGCCAGCTTCGCCAGCAGGAACCGGAGGCGCTCCTCGTCCGTCGCCTCCGCGCCGGCGTAGCGGGCGCTACGCACCCCCGGTTCGCCCGCCAGGGCATCCACCTCCAGGCCCGAGTCGTCAGCCAAGGTGGGGAGGCCGGTGCGGGCGGCGTAGTAGCGGGCCTTCAGGAGGGCGTTCTCTTCGAAGGTCGTGCCCGTCTCCTCCGGCTCCTCCGCCACGCCCTCCTCCCCAGGGGTCGTCAGGCGCCACGGCAGCCCCTGGAGCAGGGCCCGGTATTCTCTCACCTTCCCCGGGTTGTTCGTCGCCAGGAGCAGTTTGCGTTCCACGGCCTTTCATGGTACCACGAAGCCTGCTAGGAGACAAACGTGGCCTGCCCGGACGCCCCTGGGAGCGGCACCGAGGCTCTCCGCCTGTAGATGGCCCCTCCGGGAGCAAGCTCGCTCTCCATGAGGCTGAGGGCAAGGACGGTCAGCTCCTGACTTTCCCGTCGGCCCAGGTCATCCAGCGCCTGGAGGAGCTTTTGCCGCGCCGAAGGCGGGAGTCGGTCGCGTATCCTGCCCACCGTGAGATGAGGCGAAAAGGCCCGCAGCTCCCGGGGGAAGCCCACGCGAGCCAGGTCCTCCTCCAACCGCTCCTGGAGCGCCCGCAGGGGGGGCAGGTCGCCCTCGACCCCCAGCCACACTACCCGGGGGGCCTGAGGCCCAGGGAACACGCCCGCCCCCCGAATGTGCAGGGTGAACGGGCCGACGCCGAAGGCAGCCGCTTCCATGGCCCTCACGATGGAAGGCAGCTTCTCCTCGGGTACGTTGCCCAGGAACTTGAGAGTGAGGTGCAGTCCTGCGGGCCTCACCCACTGCACCCCGCTGGGCACCTGGCCCCGCAGCCGGGCCATGATCCTGGTCAGGTGGGCCAGGACCTCTTCCGGCAGCTCCACGGCGACGAAGAGCCGAAGCGACCTAGCCATCTCCCTTGGGCCCCTCCGATAGGCCCAGGAGACGCGCGGCGTTCCCTCCCAGCACGGCTTCTCTCTCCTGGGCGGCAAGAGGCTGTGCCCGCAGTTGCCGGAGTTGCCGCTCAGGCCGGAGCAACGGGTAGTCGGACCCCAGGAGGATGGCGCTGGCGCCCACCAGCCTGACCACCGTCGGTACCACTTCTGGCCGGTAGAGCAGAGGGGAGGCCGCGGTATCGAAGTAGGTGGAGCGGAGGGCCGCCTGCACCTCCGGCATGAGGGCGTAGAAGGGCAGCCCTCCGCCCCAGTGGGCGCAGACGATGGGGATGGAGGGGGCCCGGCGGACCAGCTCCAGCAGGACGGCCGGGGTGGTTTTCCCCTTGCCCGGGTAGTCGTGGCCCACGGGCTCGGAAGCGTGCGTCAGCAGGATAAGGCGCTGGCCCCGAAGGAGCTCTACCAGGGGCCCCATCACGTCCCAGGAGCCCAGGTCCAGCTCCTGGGAATCGGGATGGAGCTCCCCGACGCCTCTGGCCCCCTGCCGGGCGCAGCGCTCGACCTCCCGCAGAGCCGTCTCTCCCCAGGCCGGGTTGACCGAGCAGAAAGGCACCAGGCGCTTCGGGTACCGGGCCGCGGCATCGAGCAGGTAGTCGTTCGCCTCCCTGGCTACCTCCAGGTCCGTCCAGCCGAACCCCAGAGTTACCGCAACGTCTACCTGGGCTTCGTCCATGGCCGCGATCAGCTCCTCCGCCGTGGCCAGAAGCGCCGCGGGGTTGGCCAAAAGGGCGGCCATGGTCCTGTCCCGGGCGAGGTACCGCTCCCGGCTGGCCTTCATGCGGGGCGGGACAACGTGGGTGTGGAAGTCTACTATCACGAAGGCGAACTTTCGGAGGCCTGAAGGGAGGCTTCCAGGGCTCGGCAGGAAGGATACTCCTTCGCGTACCGCGGGGGTAGACTGCGCAGCGCACGGGCCCATCTTGTGACGGGGTCTTCCGGGTCGTTCAAAGTCGTAGCCAACCCGTCAGGGAGCGGCGTAGACACCCGCGCCGCCGCTGGCTATAATCATGGGCGCAAGGAGGGTTCGTGGTCGCCAGTACGTCGCGCATGGCAGTTTCCACTTCCGACGTCATCATCCTTTCCGCCACGCTGCCTTCCCCGGGAATCCTGTTCTCTCCCAATGGCCTGGCCCCGCTGACCCCAAGAGAGCACCAAGACCTCAAGCGGATCGCCCGGGCCGTGCGCCGGGACCTGCTCCTCTGCATCACCGAGGCAGGCAGCGGCCATCCGGGTGGCTCCCTCTCCGAGGTAGAAACCCTGGTGAGCCTCTATTTCCGCGTCCTCCGCCACAACCCCCGCCATCCCCAGTGGCCGGACCGGGACAGGTTCATCCTGAGCAAAGGGCACGCCTGTCCCGGGCTTTACGCCGTGCTGGCCCACCGCGGGTACTTCCCCCTCCAGGACCTCTTGACCTTCCGCAAGATCGATAGCCACCTCCAGGGGCACACTCGCGTCGGGACCCCGGGGGTGGAGATGTCCGCTGGCTCCCTTGGCCACGGCCTCTCCTTCGCCACCGGCGTGGCGCTGGCGGGACGCGTGGACCGCAGGGGCTACCGCACCTACGCTCTCCTGGGAGACGGCGAGTGCGACGAAGGGCAGGTGTGGGAGGCCGCCATGAGCGCGGCCCACTACAAGGTGGATACCCTCACGGCCATCGTGGACAGGAACAGGATCCAGAACGATCGCTTCACCAGCGAGGTGATGGAGCTGGAGCCCTTCGCCGCGAAGTGGAAGGCCTTCGGCTGGCGTGTCCTGACGGTCAACGGCCACAGCTTCCCCCAACTGCTGAACGCCTTCGCCCGCGCCCAGGCCACGCAAGGAAGGCCCACCGTCATCATAGCCAACACCATCAAGGGCAAGGGTGTCAGCTTCATGGAGAACAACCCCGACTTCCATGGCAAGGCACCCACGAAGGCCCAGCTCGAACAGGCCCTCCGAGAGCTTGGCGTCGCGGCGGAAGAGGGCTACCAGCCCCTCACTTGGGAGCGAATGCCATGACCACCGCCGTCACGCGGGAGGTCTTCGGCCAGACGCTCCTGGAGCTGGGCTCGCAGGACCCAAAGATCGTCGTCCTGGGCGGCGACCTGAACAAGTCCACCTTCGCCTACCGGTTTGGCCAGCAGTTCCCCGACCGTTTCTTTGACCTGGGCCCGGCGGAGCAGAACATGATGAGCATGGCGGCGGGTTTCGCCTCCTGCGGCAAGACGGTCTTCGTCTCCACATTCGCCGTCTTCGGCACGGGGCGCCCGTTCGACCAGATCCGCGTGGGCATTGCCCAGCCCAGGGCCAACGTCAAGATCGTCTGCACGCACGCCGGCATCGTCACGGGCGAAGACGGCATCTCCGCCCAGGGTATCGAGGACCTGGCCCTCATGGGTGCCCTCCCCGGGCTTACGGTCATCGTTCCCGCCGACGGGCCGGAGACGGACCAGGCGGCGCGGGTGGCTGCCCGGGAGCCCGGACCCTTCTACATCCGGCTCTCTCGCCCGGCGACGCCCATCGTCCACCAGCCAGGCTTCACCTTCCGCCTGGGCAAGGCGGAGACCCTCCGAGAGGGAAACGATGTCGCCATCATCGCCTGCGGCATCATGGTGCCTGCGGCCCTCCAGGCGGCGGAGCGCCTGGCCCCCCAGGGCATCCAGTGCCGCGTCATCAACATGGCCACCCTCCAGCCCCTGGACGAACAGGGCATCGCCCAGGCCGCGGCGGAGACGGGGGCCATCGTCACCGCCGAGGAGCACTACCGCCACGGGGGCCTGGGCAGCCTGGTGGCCCAGACCATCGGACGGACGCTCCCCGTGCCCATGGAGTCGGTCGCCCTGGACCGCTACGCCGAGTCGGGCAAGCCAGAGCTGCTGCTGGCCAAATACGGCCTCACCGCCGCCGACGTGGAGAAGGCGGCAGTCCGGGCCATCGGCCGCAAGAGACGGTAGCGCACCTGCCGGGCCGGCCTCCGGGGACGCCGGTCGAGGGTTGGGGAGACCTTTGCGTCGCAAGGAGGTACATCCAGTGACTCAGGCCGCTAAGGGCGAATCCAAGGTCCTGCTGGGCAACGTGGAAACAGCGTACCTGGATGTGGGCCGAGGGGAGCCCGTGGTCCTGCTCCACGGCTTCCCCCTCAACAGGGACATGTGGCAGGCCCAGGTGGCCGCCCTCTCCCCCAGGTTCCGGGTCATTGCGCCGGACTTCCGGGGCCACGGCGGCTCCTCTGTCCTCTCCCCCGTCGCCGCTGCCGACGGCGATGTCCACCACATGGAGACCCTGGCAGAGGACGTGCGCGGCCTCCTGGACCACCTGAGGCTGGAGCAGGTTAGCCTGGTGGGCTTCTCCATGGGTGGCTACGTGGCCTTCGCTTTCTACCGCAGGTACCGCGCCCGGGTGAAGGCCCTGGTCCTCGCCGACACCCGGCCCCAGGCCGATAGCCCGGAGGCCCGCCAGGGGCGGGAGGCGACGGTACGCACCGCCCTCAAGGAGGGCACGTCGGCGGTAGCCCAGACCCTGGCCGGCCGGATGCTCGCTCCCGAAACGCTCCAGGGCCGGCCCCAACTGGCCGAACAGGTGCGTGGCATGATGACCAGCACCCCCTTGATCGGCTGGATGGGCGACCTGCGGGGCCTGGCCAGGCGCTCCGACTCCACGGCTACCCTTGCCATCATCACCTGCCCGACCCTCATCCTGGTGGGCCAGAAAGACGCCCTCACGCCTCCTGCGGATTCGCAGCTCATGGCCCAGCACATCAAGGGGGCAAAGCTGGTGGAGGTGCCCAGCGCCGGCCACCTGGCTCCCCTGGAGCAGCCGGAGGCGTTCAACAAGGCGCTCCTGGAGTTTCTCGACTCGGTGTTGCAGCCGACTAGGGCACCGCAGCGTCACCGGAGGGCGCGGCGCTAGAGGCTATTCGGGAAACCCTCACCCCCTGTACCCCCTCTCCCTTGCCAAGGGAGAGGGGGAAGAAAAGATAGCTGGGGGACACCCCCAGACCCCCGTCCCTTCGCCTTCGCTCAGGGCAGGCTCCGGGGCTGCGCCCCTCTGGACTCCTCCTTTTTCACCAACCTGTTAGGACCGTTCGCCGTCCTCTCCGAACTCGTGGTTGCTG
>JACQOS010000124.1 GCA_016202425.1 Chloroflexota bacterium | reverse complement strand
TGTCCCCCTTCCTGGCCAGGAAGGGGGAAGAAATTGTATCCCGATGCGCCATCGGGACCCCCGTCCCTTCGACTTCGCTCAGGGCAGGCTCCGTCCCGACTCTCGGCCCTCTGGACTCCCCCGAGACGTATTTCCGAACCAATTCTAGGGATGCGGGCGTCGGCCGCCTCCGGCCAACCAGCTAGCCCCGACCAGCACAGCGACGGCGAGAAGGAGGGCAACGACGATGGAGAGCGGCTCCTTCACCCCTCCCAGCTCGGGCCGCACCCTCGCCAGGGCCAGGAGGAGCTCGCCAATGCCGATGACGATGGCCGCCGTCACGAGCACGACGCTCACGGGCACCAGGAGGGCCGAGAGGAGGCGGTCCTTCAGATAATCGGGGCGAGGATGCTTGGCAGTCATTGGACGATGACCCGGAACAGCGCCAGGAGGGCGATGAGGATACCGGCGGTGAGCAGCAGCCCCCCAACGAAGAGCGCCGAGAACAGCCGGTGGTCGAACCGCAGGTGCATGTAGAACATGGCCACCAGGGCGAACTTGGTCGCCGAGAGGACAAGCAGGATGGGCAAGAGGATGTCCGCGAGAAACGCCTGGTACACCGCAGTCACCTCGACGATGGTGACCACCGCCAGGACCAGGGCCACCGCCGTGTACCTGGCCGGAGTGGGGTGGGCCCGCTCTCTAGGCCTAGCGCTGCTCACTCTGTCCCTCCCGCATGGTGCTTCGGGTCACCCAGCGCCAACGATGTTGGGCGCCTCCACCAGGTAGACCACCGTGAAAATGACGATCCACACCACGTCCACGAAGTGCCAGTAGAGTCCCGCCAACTCCACGTTGAGATGCCTCTCCCTGGGCAGGCGCCCCCGCAGGGCCGTGACGAAGAGGGAGAGGAGGATGATCACCCCAACGGTGACGTGGGCACCATGAAAGCCGGTGAGCGTGAAGAACGTGCTGCCGAACAGGTTCGCCCTGAGGGTCAGTCCCTCCCGGATGAAGGTGGTGAATTCGAAGTACTGGCCTCCCAGGAAAACGCCCCCCAGGAGGGCAGTGGCCAGAAGCCACGCCTTGAGCCCGCGCTGATCGCCCCGCTGGATGGCCGCCAGGGCTAGGACCATGGTGAGGCTGCTCGTGAGAAGGACGAAGGCGCTCACCGAGGTGTATGGGATGTTGAAGACCTCGTGGGGATACGGGCCGGTGATGCTCTTCCCTCGGTACAGCAAGTAGGTCGCTATCAGGGAGCCGAAGAAGAGACAATCGGAGCCCAGGAAGGCCCACATGAGGAGCTTCCGGTGGTCGAGGCCGGTGGAGGTCTCCAGGGGTGCGGCATGGCCTGGCGCCGTGACGTGCATGGAAAGCGTCCCCTTTTCGCTACTCGTCGGGCTCGGCAGGCTCGAAGGTCCAGCCGTAGATGCCAAAGAGCATGATGAGCACTCCCAGGGCGATGACGGCGACGTGGGTCAACAGTCCCACGGCAGCAAGGGCCAAGCCCAGGGCCACGATGATGGGGAAGTAGGAGAGCCCCGGCATGTGAACGCCCAGGTGTCCTGCCCCTTGTCCGTGGGCACCGTCGCCGTCCCCGTCGGCGCCCCCTGAGGGCACGCCGCGAGGTTGGTGGCCCGGGGTCTCCAGGTACTTCTGGGCCCAGAAGGCGTCCCGACCATGCACCGTGGGAATGGTGGCGAAGTTGTAGATGGGCGGTGGCGAAGCAATGGACCACTCCAGGGTCCTTCCGTCCCACGGATCGCTCGTCGCCTTCTCCCCCTTGCGGAGACTGGAGACGAAGTTCCAGGCGAACGCAAGGAACCCGATGCCCAGCATATAGGAGCCCGCGGTGGACATCAGGTTCCAGAAGTCCCAGCCCATCCCCGCAGGGTAGCTATAGATACGGCGGGGCATGCCGTCCAGTCCCAGCCAGTGCATGGGGCCGAAGGTCAGGTTCATCCCGATGAACATGAGCCAGAAATTCAGCTTGCCCAGGCCCTCGTGGAGCAGCCGCCCGGAGAACTTGGGGAACCAGTAGTAGATGCCGGCGAAGAGCCCGAAGATGCTGCCGCCGAAGAGGACGTAGTGCAGGTGGGCCACGATGTAGTAGGTGTCCTGCTGCTGGCTATCGGCCGGCGGAGAGGAGTGGCTGACGCCGCTCAAGCCGCCGATGATGAAGAGCACGATAAAGCCCAAGGCGAAGAGAAGGGGCGTCTTGAGGCTGAGGGAGCCTCCCCACAGCGTGGCGATCCAGTTGAAGATCTTCACCCCCGTGGGGACGGCGATGACCATGGTGGTCAGAGCGAAGGTGGCGTTCGCCACGGGCCCCAGGCCCACGGTGAACATGTGGTGGCTCCAGACGGCCCACCCCATGAACCCGATGCTGACGCCGGACAGGACCACGAACGGGTAGCCGAAGAGCGGCTTGCGGGCGAAGGTGGGAAGCACCTCGGAGACGATGCCCATGGCGGGCAGGATCAGGATGTACACCTCGGGATGCCCGAACACCCAGAAGAGGTGCTGCCAGAGGAGGGGGTTAGCGCCCTTGGCCGTGACGAAGAAATTGGTGCCAAAAAGGCGGTCGAAGGCCAGCTCGATGAGCCCGACGGTAATGACCGGGAAGGCGGTGATGAGGAGGAAGGAGGTGACCAGGGTCATCCAGGTGAAAACGGGCATGCGCATGAGGGTCATGCCCGGGGCCCGCATGTTCAGGATGGTGACGACGAAGTTGAAGGCAGCGGCCATGGAGGAGGTCCCCAGGACCAGGAGACCCAGGGCATAGAAGTCCAGGCCCCGCTCGGGCGAAAAGGTCTTGCTGGTCAGGTTGGCGTAGGCGAACCACCCCGCGTCGGGGGAGTTGCCCACCAGCCACCCAGCGTTGAGGAGCAACCCACCGAACAGGAATATCCAGTAGCTCAGGGCGTTCAGGCGCGGGAAGGCCACGTCCCGAGCGCCGATCTGGAGAGGGATGATCAGGTTGAAGAAGGCGGCGCTCAAGGGCATCACCGCCAGGAAAATCATCGTGAGGGCGTGCATGGTGAAGAGCTGGTTGTACAGCTCCGGGCTGACCAGGGCGCTCTCGGACCCGGCGAGCTGCGTCCGGATGGTCAGCGCCTCGATGCCACCCACCAGGAGGAAGGCGAAGGCCGTGAAGCCGTAGAGGACGCCGATCCTCTTGTGGTCTACGGTGGTGACCCAGCTCCACCAGCCCGTGTAGCTCGTGGGGCGCCGGAGTACCCGTGGGAGCGCGCCCGTGACTGTGGCCATCAGCGACCTCGAGACCAGAAAGGCAGACGAAGGGCTGGAGCCGCTCGCGCGTCAGCCCTTCGGAATACAGGGTAAGGCAACGTTGTTTTCATTTCAAGCTCTGGAGGTACGTCACCAGGGCCGAGATGTCGTCCTCGCTCAGGGCCTTCTCGGCATTGGTGTACGCCTCCGCCAGTTGGGCCATCCTGTTGCCTGGCTTCACGGCCCTGGGGTCAAGCAGCCAGCGTCTCAGGTTTTCATCGGTGCGGGTCAGCAGGCCAGCGGCGAACGTCTCCCTGCTGGCGAAATGGCTCAGGTTTGGAGCCGGATACTGGGCCTGCCCCTTCAAGAAGCCGTCCATGCGGCCCTGCTGGACCCCTTCACCTTCCGAGCCGCCAAAGGTGTGGCACACCGTGCACCCTTTCTGCACAAACACCCGGAACCCCTGGGCCGCAGGGCCCGCGGGCGCTGGCGGTCGCTCCCCTTGAAGGGCCACCCAGGCATCGAAGGCCTCCGGCGCGTCGGCGATGACGCGGAAGCGCATCTGGGCGTGGGCGATACCACAGAACTCGGCACACTGCCCGTAGTACGTCCCGGCCTGGTCCGCTCTGAACCAGATAACGTTGGTGTTCCGGGGAATGAGGTCCGTCTTGCCCGTGAGCTTGGGCACCCAGAAGCTGTGGATAACGTCCCGGGACTCCAGGGAGACCTTCACGGTCCTGCCCACAGGCACATGGAGCTCGTTGGCGGTGACCACGCCCAGGCCAGGGTACTGGAACTCCCACCACCACTGGTGTGCCGTGACGTTGACCTCCAGCGACTCCCCGGGAGGGACCGTGGCGGTATCCCAAATGGTAGTGATGGTGGGAACGGCGATGACCGCAAGCACGATGGCCGGGGCGATGGTCCATGCCACCTCCAGACGTGGGTTGCCGTGCCATTGGGGAGGCAGGCTGTCCTGCTGCTGCCTACGCCGAAACCGCAGGACGGTGTAGAGGAGCGCGCCCTGGACGACCACGAAGACGAAGACGGCCGCCCAGAAGATGATCATGAACAGGTCCAGTTGCTTTTGAGCGACGGGGCCCTGGGCGTCGAACGTTGACTGAGGATGTTCAGGAAAACACGCAGCCGCCAGCAGCGCGATGAGCGGAAGAGTGAAGGCCGCCAGCCGCAGGTGCCCCGGAGACCGGCGGTCCATCATTGGTGCGCTGGTAGCCTGGTGGCGTGTGGTAGGAGGCACAAGTGACTAAGGCCGTCCCATAGGCACGGATAGACGAAAACCGGTGCAAGTGTACCAAAGGTTGCCGGGCCCGTCAAGAAGAAGAGCCCTCGCCGCGGCCAGGGCCTGTCAGTTATCCATAAGAGCAGTCCTTGGCTCCTGCACCCCCATCCTAACCTTCCCCCGCGAGCGGGGGAAGGGATTTCTCTCCCCCGTTGCACGGGGGAGAGTCAAAGAGGGGGTGAAGCCGACCATTGAAAGGCCTTGCTGGCCGCGGCTGGTTCCGTTCGGTACTGGTTGACACCCTAATTGACTACCGCTAGAATGCGGGCTATGAGTGACCTTGTTGAGCTGTGCCAAAAAGTACTCGCCGTTAGCCTTGCATTCTTTATCGGTAGTATTGCCTCCATCGTTGTAATTCAACCACTCCTAAGTCAGCCGCAATACGACGGGTCAATCTTCGTCATCCTTCATGCTTATTCTGCTGTGGATGACGTTGTTGCTTTCGGCTCGTTTGTGTCGGGGGCTGTCAGTGCGGTTGTTGTGTGGGTAGATAGGCAAACGGGGCACTGATTTCCAGACGAAGGCATTCAACAAGCATAAGGCAGCCATGATAAGGCTCATAGCAATGTAAAGAAGCGACATTTGCCTGTGATATGTAAGTACCAAGCCGACAAGGACTCCTGCCCCAACTCTCAGCCACCAGTTCCTCATAGTCCAATCCTCTTTACCCTAAATGCCCTATCCCTGAGTCCTCTTGCCCGTATTGGCCTTGGTGTGAGCCTCTTATCCTGTAGCTGCGCCACGTCTCCCCAGTGGCGGTATGGGGAGAGCGCCCCCGCAACTTCAGCGGGCGTCTTATTCCCCAAGGATTCATGGGGCCTGAAGTTGTTGTAGTCCAGCACCCAGCCGTCCAGGAACGCCTGGGCCGTCTCTCGGTTCTGTAGGCCCCGCATGACCTTCGTGCGTTCTCGGATAGTTCCCTGTAGCCGCTCCGAGAGGTTGTTGTTGACTTCCGCCCTTATGCCGCCCGACTGGACATGCTTCGTGTGCGCTCCGAAGGCCCTTTCGATCCCGTCTATGTAGGAGCGCAGCCTATCCGTCACGATTACCTGTGGAGCTTTGCCCGCCGTCCGGTATGCACGCCCCATGACAATTTGGGCATCTCGCAGCGTCCTGGTAGGGGAGACATAGGATGCCAAGAAGTACCGAGTGTCGGCGTCCATGACATCCCACACCCAGACGTTCTCGCCGTCTATCTTCAGCACCAGTTCGTCGGCTACCCAGGTGTCGCCCACCTTCGGCTTGTCAGAGGACAGTTCTCGCCCAGCTAACCTAGAGTACAGCGTCACCCATTCGTAGACCGTGGACTTGGAAGGGGAGAAGCCGTACTGCTGGCCCATCTGCTGGCGGATGTCCTGGTAAGACAGCCCTTTGTAGAACATCGAGACAGCGGCCCCAACCTGTTCGGGCGGCACACGCCGACCTGGGAGAGCGTCGTTGTCGGCAAACTTCCGCCGGCAGGTCTTGCACCAGTACCGTTGAACGCCCTTGTAGGAGCCGTACTTGACCACGGCTCCTCCACCGCATACCTTGCACTTGGGCGGTAGGACTTCCTGGTACACTGGGGACAAAGGCAGGTCTCCCCGTTCCACTCGGCGTATGTTCAGTGCCCGTTCCATCTTATGCCCCTAGAGCAATCTCAACCAGAACCGCACGGAACCCGGGGCTGTCTTGGTTGACAAGTCCAGCTAGGAGGGGTACACTGAAAATAGCCTTGCTGCCGCCGCGTCAGCGGTCTAGAAAGAGGGTCACCCTTGGATCTGGGACCTAGGCAGGCCGACACATCGCCGACTTTTTCAGCAGATCCCTCCAGTTTCTCCTCTTCCCAGCAGGCAGCCACCGGTGGCGCATTTGAGGAGTGCGTCCACTTCTGGCTCATAGAAAGCCCCAACGGCCCCACCAGCCTCGGGGTTTGCAAATTGTGCGGCAGGACCCAAGCGTTCCGCAACTCCCTGACCACCTCCACCTGGAACAAGGGCCTGCTCCGCAGGGCCGACGACTGGCGAAACCTCGTGTAAGGCGCGTCGTCCTTCGGACAAAGGGGTATCCTCGCCGGGGTCCCTTTCCCCCTTAGAGCGGGGGAGCAGGATGAGCATTGCCCTGGAGCAAGCCCTGCGGGACCAAATAGCCCTGCGGGACAAGATCCCCTTCGCTGAGTTCATGGAGGCGGCTCTCTACTCGCCCCGGGGCGGGTACTACAGGAGCGCCCGGAGAAGCTCCCCAGCCGACGACTACTTCACCGCCCCCAGCGCGCACCCAGCCTTCGGTGCGCTGCTGACCCTGCAATTAGAAGGGTTCTGGCGCTCTCTGGGCCGCCCGCAGCCGTTCACGGTCGTCGATCAGGGGGCAGGTAGCGGCGTGCTGGGCCAGGACGTCACTGCCTACGCGCAACTCCTGGAGCCCTCTTTCCCCCGGGCCCTGAGGTATGTGGCCGTGGACCTGGGCGGGGCGGCGCTGGCGAGGACCTCGCCCCCCTTCCAGCACCTGCGGTCTGCCCATCTTCCCTTCCGGCATGTGGTGGGCTGCATCCTCTCCAACGAGCTACTGGACTCCTTCCCGGTGCACCGGGTGACGGTGAGAGAAGGGCGGCTCCAGGAGGGCTACGTCGCATGGGATGGCGGGCGTTTCGTGGAGGAGCTGGCGGAGCCCTCCACACCCCTGCTGGCCCAGCGACTTGCCGAAGAAGGGGTAACCCTCGCCGAAGGGCAGCGAGCGGAGGTGTGCCTGGCCCTGGACCCGTGGATGGAGGAGAGCGCAGCGACTCTGGAGCGAGGCTTTCTTCTGACCATTGACTACGGGCACCTTGCGCCCGAGCTCTACTCGCCGGCCCGCTCCCGGGGCACCTTGCGCTGCTACTACCGGCACACGCTGACCGCCAACCCCTACGAGCGCGTGGGCCAACAGGATATCACCACGCAGGTGGACTTCACGGCCGTGGTCGCCGCAGGGGCCCGATGCGGCCTGCGGCAGTACCCCCTCCAGTCCCAGGCTGCCTTCTTGAAGCATCTGGGCCTGGGCGTCTTCCTGCGGCGGCTCGCCGCGGCAGGCCTGGGACAGCGGGACCGGGATGCCAACAGGATGGCCATGCTGGAGCTGGCGCGGCCCGGCGGCATGGGTGACTTCAAGGTCCTGGTCCAGAGCAAGGGCGTGTCCCAGAGAGGGATCACTGGCGTTGCCGGGGCTTCCGCCGCGTGGGACAAGCGCCTGGAGCAGCTCCCGCTTCCCCTGCTGGAAGCCCACCATCTCCGGCTGATGGAGGCGCGCTACCCTCACCTGGCCCAGCAGTTCGAAGGGGCATGACCCGCCGCTGGCGACCCAAGGGGTTGGCCTGTCGAACGGCCCGGAACGGCTACGGTTGCAGGCCCAGCTCCGCCGCCATCGGCTTGAGCGCCTCAATGACGAACCCTATGTGTTGGTCCAGGTCCACCCCTAGCTCCTGAGCCCCCTGCACGATGGCCTCCCTGCTCACCGACCGGGCGAAGGCCTTGTCCTTCATCTTCTTGCGCACGGCCTGGGCGTTGGTATCGCTCAGGGCCTTGTTCGGGCGGACGAGGGCCACGGCGGTCACGAACCCCGAGAGCTCGTCCACGGCGAAGAGGGCGTGCTCCATGAGGGACTCCCGCGGCGTGCCGGTGTGGTCGCCGTGGGAGAGGACTGCCCGTACGATGACGTCCGGATACCCCCGCTCTTGGAGGAGTCGGGCGCCCACGTGAGGATGGTCCTGGGGGTTGGTGCACAGGTCCCAGTCGAAGTCGTGGATGAGCCCCACGATGCCCCAAAGCTCTTCGTCGCCGTGGAGCTTGCGGGCGTAGGCCCGCATGCACGCCTCGACGGCAAGCCCGTGGCGGACCAGGGCCTCGCTCTTGGCGTGCTCTTTCAGCAGGGCAAAGGCCGCTGCCCGGTCCATCAAGGCACCTCCTGTTCTTGCCCCTCGCTTGCCTGAAGCTCCTTGTCCTCTTCCCTGGCCTCGGGCGCAGCAGGGCGTGGCGCTGCCTTCCGGGCCGTCACCAGGAACCCGGTGTGGGCCACCATGCGGTGATCGGGGCGCATGCTCTCTTCGGTGACGTGCCAGGACCGCACGAGCACCTCGCGGGTCTCCGTCAACTGGAAGGCGCCGGACGCCTTCAGGCTGGCAACCAGCCGGTGCACCTGGAGCACTGTGGGGAGAAAGGCCAGGAAGACACCCCCAGGTACCAGCACCTGGCAAGCATGGGGAACGATCTGCCAGGGCTCCGGCACGTCGGAGACCATGCGGTCCACGTCCCGCTCCGCGACCTCCTGGTACACGTCGGAGAGCCTGACGGTGAGATTCGCGGTCTCGCCCAGGGCCCCCCGGATGTTGGCCAGGGCCCTCTCGATGACCTCCGGACGCAGTTCGTAGGACACGACCGACCCCCGCTCGCCCACGGCCCGCAGCAGGGCCAGGGTCAGGGCCCCAGAGCCCAGGCCAGCCTCCAGGACCCGGGCCCCGGGGAAGATATCCCCGTACATCAGGATAGCCCCCAGGTCTTTCGGGTAGATCACCTGGGTCGCCCGGGGCATCTGCAAGACCAGATCGGCCAGGGTGGGCCGCAGGGCCAGGAGACGGTGTCCCTTCGCCGTGGTGACCCAGGAGCCCTCTGGGAGACCCAGCAGGTCGGCGTGGGGGAGGCCGCCCAGGTGGGAGTGGAAGGTCTTCCCGGCAGCAAGGCGCGTCATGTAACGACGTCCCTTGCGGTCCACCAGGAGGACGGCATCCCCTTCCTGGAGAAGGTCACGACGAACACGGTCCCCTTCAGCCACGCAGCCATTGTGCGGCAAAAGCCCTTGGAGGACAAGCCTCGTTCAAGCCGCGGGCCGGACCGAGCCTCCGACCCAGGATGGCCGCCTCGCGCCCATTCCTCTACACTGAAGGGACTCTACGCCGACGTCACCATGCGCCGGACCCATGGCATCGCCACCAGCGGTCTTCTGACTTCCCCCGCGACACCGCCGGCGCGGGCCGACGAGGAGGAATAGGGCTGAGCCTTTTGAAGCGCAGCGTCCTCGGAGCCCCATGGGCTGTCTGGCTGCTGCTGGCCTGTTCGCCTGGGCAGACCCCTGCCCTTCCCACGGCCACGCCGGCTGTTCAGGCCCCGCCCTCTGTGCCGGTCTCCCCTACCCCATCGGCTGTGCCCACGTCTGCGCCCCCACCCACAGCCCCTCCCACGCCTGAGGAGACGCGGCCACCCGGCCCGCTGAGGGCAGAAGTCGTGGTTCCAAGGCTCGCCTTCCCCACGGCCATGGCCTTCGCCGCCGATGGCCGTCTCTTCTTCACGGAGCGTCTTGCTGGCCGGGTCCGGGTGATGGTGGACGGCCGCTTGCTGGCGGAGCCCGTGGCGGAGCTCCCGGTGGCCCAGGCCATGGAGACCGGACTGCTGGGCCTGGCCCTTCACCCGCAGTTCCCGCGGACGCCCTACCTCTACGTCTACTACACCGCCCAGACTTCCCTGGGGGCCCTCTTCAACAGAGTCGTCCGCCTGCGGCTCTCCGGCAACACCAGCGTTGGCATGGAGGTGGTCTTGGACAGGATTCCGGGGGCCGCCATCCACAACGGCGGCATCCTGGCTTTCGGGCCGGATGACAAGCTGTACGTGACGACGGGAGATGCCACCCGTTCAGGCAGCGCCCAGGACCTCGGCTCCCTGGCGGGCAAGGTGCTGCGCCTCGACGACGACGGCACCATCCCACAGGACAACCCCTTTGTCGGGTCGCCCGTCTACACGTACGGCCATCGCAACGTGTTTGGCCTGGCCTTCCACCCCAAGACAGGCGCCGCCTACATCACGGAGAACGGCCCCCAGGAGAACGACGAGGTGAACCTGCTGCGGCCCGGAGCCAACTACGGCTGGCCCCTGGTGACGGGAATGGCCGGCGACCCGCGATTCGTTGACCCCCTGCTCACCTTCACCCCCAACATCGCACCCACCCAGGCGCTGTTCTCCACGGGAGGCAAGCTGGACAGGGAGTACCAGGGGGACCTTTTCTTTGGGGACTGGAACCTGGGTGGCCTGCACCGCGTGCTGCTCGGCAGCCCCCAAGCCGACCGGGTAGCCCGGGAGGACGTGGTCTACCGGCACCGGGAGGGGGGGATCGTGGGCCTGGCCCAGGGCCCGGATGGCTATCTCTACTTCTCGACCGCCGATGCCATCTACAGGCTACGGTGAGCCCTCATCCTCTAGCAGGGTGCTCTCAAACCCTCTCGACCATCCCCCTGGCACACCCCTTATCCGTAGCCTGCTAAAAGTGGGGTGGAAATACGTCTCGGGGGAGTCCATCCCGACGGGTCGGGATGGCGGGGGT
>JACQOS010000123.1 GCA_016202425.1 Chloroflexota bacterium | reverse complement strand
GTTCACAGAACCCCCTCGGTTGAGAACCCCGCCAGAGGGCCGACTTATCGGCCCTCTGGACTCCTCCTTTTTCACCAACCTGCTATAGTCGAGTCACAGTGTCGCGCATGCCCGGGAGCGCTCGATGAAGCTTCAGGCGGTGGCGAGGCCCAGGATAGACGGCTGGTTGCTCCTGGCTCTGGCCGTGGGAGGCCTGTTGCGGTTCAGCCGCCTGGGGGACTTCGACAACTCCTACTACACCGCCACGGTGGCCTCCATGCTCCAGAGCCCCAAGAACTTCCTGTACGCTTCCTTTGACCCCGGCGGCGCAGTTATGGTGGACAAGCCTCCCTTCTCTTTCTGGGCGCAGGCCATACCGGCCGCCTTCCTCGGGGTCAACGCCACGGCGGTGAGCCTGCCCCAGGCCGTCGCCGGCACCGTGGCCATCGCGGTGCTCTATCTGGCCCTGAAACCCGTCTTTGGACGCGTCGCCGCAGCGGCGAGCGCGTTGACCCTGGCCGTGGTGACCGCCGGCGTCGTCATAGACAGCCGGAACGAGCCGGACTCCCTGCTTTCCTTCACTCTCTTGCTGGCGGCGGTCTGTCTGTTGCGGGCTGTGGGGGCCTCTTCCTGGCGCTGGCTGGTGCCATTTGCCCTACTCATGGGCATCGCCTTCAACATCAAGATGCTGGTGGCGTATGTGCCGTTGCCGGCCTTCCTTCTCTACTATCTCCTGGCGGCGCAGGGCCCGCCGCGCCAGGTGGCGGCGCGCGCTGCGGGCACCGGGGCGCTCCTCTTGCTGGTCTCCTTTTCCTGGGTAGTGCTGGTGGCGTTGACGCCTGCGGACCAGCGCCCTTACATCGGCTCGACGCGCGACAACTCCATCTGGACGCTGGTATTCCGATACAACGGGCTGGACCGGTTCGGCAGCTTTAAGCCTCCGACGGGTCCGGCACCACAGCAGCCCCCTGGCCCCGGAGGGGGGACCACGCCCTCTCCGGGCGACGCCCAGCGGCTGACCCCGCCCCCTATCAATCCCAATGTCCCGGACGTCGGCCTCCTGGGGCTGCTGGGGCCTCGTCTGGCGGGACAGCTCGGATGGCTTCTGCCCCTGGGGGTCGTGGCGCTGCTGGTAACCTTGGTCCGCCTGCTCCCCGAGGAGGTGTATGCCCGGCCCGCAGCTCTGCTGGCGGTGGTCAGGCGTTCGCCCGCCAACGCGCACGTGCTGCTGTGGTGCGGCTGGCTGGCGACGGCGGTAGTGGTCTTCGGCATGGCCGACGCAACCACCACCCATCCTTACTATCTGGTGAACGTGGCCGTCCCGCTAGCGGCGGTCCTGGGCATCGGGCTGGGCAGCCTGTGGGAGGGCCCTCGTCGCGGGGGCCTTGTAGCATGGTCCCTGCCAGCCGCTCTGGGGGCCGCCGCCATCTACCAGACATACGGCGCCCAGGACCAGGTGGGAGACTGGGCCATAGCCCTCGCGGTGTCCCTGATGCTGCTGGGCCTCCTGGTCACCTGCGTTGCCATAGGGAGGAGGCTTACGACCACGCCCCTGGCTACGATGTCCTTGGCGCTCGCCGCGGGCGCACTCCTGCTGATTCCCGCGGCAGCCGGGATGGCCGCCGGGGGCCGGATCGCGGGCACTGCCCTCAACGCCCCGAGGCCATCCGGCCCTGGGCCCGGAGGCCCTCCCCCCGAGAGCCAGCGGGCCAACACCATCACGGCCTTCATCCGGCGGCAGGGAGACGCGGGGTCCAGGTTCGTGATGGGGACCGTCAGCGCCCGCGAGGCTGCACCTTTCATCATTATCAGCGGTGCGCCGGTGGTGGCCATCGGCGGCTTCTCGGGAGGCGACCCCGTCTTCTCCGTGGAGGCGTTCCGAGCCATGGCGGAGCGGGGCGAGCTGCGCTACTTTCTGATGCCCCAGCAGGCCGCTCCGGGAGGCCCACCCGGTCCTAGGAGCCAGGACGCCATCCTGGGCACCATACGGCGCACCTGGCAGGACGTTTCCCTGCCGGCGGGCCTGAAGCCTGGCACCCTCTACCGCTACCGGGCCGCGCTAGGGGCCGGGAAGCCAGCAGGTGTCCCAGGCTAGACCAGGGCCAGGTCCGCACCGTGGCGCAGGGTCCGGATGGCAACGGTCTTGGGCAGGGCGCAAAGCCGGAGAAAGCCCGGCTCTCCGGGCCGTGGGCCCTCGTCCATGCTGATGAGGGCTTTGAGCCACCGCTGCCCCAGCTCTTCCCGGGTGATGCCCAGGCGGGCGTAGACCCCCTGGGTGGCCACGGGGCCCATGTCCGTCACGGCGAAGTGGAACATGTCGTCGGCCAGGGCCACGGCGGCTGCGGGCCCACCATAGGACGCCATCTCCAGCGTATGGTCTGGGACACCGGCGCGCCGGAGGGCGCGAAGGAGGAGGTCCGCCATGGGACGCTGCGGGAGGGCAGGGGCCAGCACCAGGCCGTTGCCGGCCAGCAGGGGGCCAACCACCATGCCAAGGAGCAGGGCAGGGGACGTCCCGTCATCGGCGGCGACGAAGCCCTTTCCGCGAGGCGTCTCCCAGGAAACGTAGTTCCTCTGTCCAGGAATAGCGATGGTCTCCTGAGGCTCCTCGACTTCTGAGGCGGCTGCGAGAACGCGGCCGCCCAGGTCCATGGCCTCCCTGGCCAGCGCCTCTGCCTGCGCAGCTTCGATGCCGTACCCCTGCTGGATGGCGCGGGTGATATCTCGCCAGAGTTCATCCCGCAAGAACCGTAGGCTTCCTTCCAGCACGCGCCTGCGCCGCCCGGGAGCCTCGCGCCACTCCTGCACCTGAGCGGCCAAAGGGGGAAGGGTAGGGGGAGAGCCCTCGACGGGAGCGGTGGCGCCCGCCTGGCGGCGGGACCGGCGGGTGAGAAAGGCCATCAGGTACTCCGGGCAACCGGCCTTGGGCCCGGTCCCCGAGAGCTGGAAACCACCGAAGGGCTCTATGCCCACCCGGGCCCCGGTAATGGGGCGGTTCACGTAGATGTTGCCTGCGCGGACCTGGCGAACCATTCTGGCAATGGTGCTGGGGCTGCGGGAGAAAATCCCCGCCGTGAGGGCGTAGACCGTGCCATTCACCTGGGCCAGCATGCGCTCCTCGTCCTCGAAGGGCACGAGGGCCAGGATGGGCCCAAAGATCTCCTCCTGGGCAATGATAGAGGTGGCCATCTGGTCCAGGTCCATCTCCACGACCATGGGCCCCACCAGGAGGGGACAGGCCGCGTCCTGGAAGAGGCGGTCCACCAGGACTTGGCCTTCGGCCCTGGCCCGCTGGGCGTAGCCCAGGACGCGTTCCCTGGCCTCCTCGTTAATGAGGGGGTTGACGACGGTGCCCGGCTCGTGGGCCAGGCCCACGGGCAGGCTGCGGACGGCCTGGGTCAGTCGCTCCCGAAGACGTGCGTAGACGGCCCGGTGCACGAACGCCCGGGAGCAGGCAGAGCATTTTTGGTTGGCGTGCTCGAAGGTAGAGACGAGAATGCCCCGGACAGCCTCGTCCATGTCCGCATCGGGGAAGACGATGACGGCGTTCTTCCCTCCCAGCTCCACGACGACCTTCCTGATCCCGCCCGGCGAGGGTGACGCCGAGGCCTTCCGGTAGATCTCCTTGCCCACCTCCTTGGAGCCCGTGAACGCCACCATGGCGACCTGCGGGCTCTCTACCAGCCGAGAGCCCACCAGGCCGCCGCGGCCTGGAAGGTGGATGAGGACATCCCGGGGCACGCCCGCCTGGTGCAACAGCTCCACCATCTTGGCGGCGGTGATGGGAGTGGGCCCCGCCGACTTGAGGATGACGGCGTTGCCCGCCGCCAGGGCAGCGCTGGTCATCCCCATGGGCAGGGCCGCGGGGAAGTTCCAGGGCGGGATGGCCGCGACGATACCTCTGGGCTGGTAGTGCTCTTGGAGCGCGGGCGAGAGAGCCAGGAGCTGGCGAGCAGAGAACGCCAGGTGGTCGATGGCCTCGTCCACGTCGGCGAGGGCGTTGCCCCAGTTCCTGCCCCCTTCGTGCACCACCCAGGCGGCCAGCTCGTCCCGGCGCTGGCGCAACAGGTCAGCCGCTTCCAGGAGAACGAGGGCCCGCTGCGCTGGCGGCGTCTGGGACCAGCGTTGGAAACCGTCCCGGGCCAGAGCAATGGCGCGGTCCGCCTCTCTGACGCCAGCCAGGTGGACCAGCCCCAGGGGGCGCTGAGGGTCAGGGCGGGAAGGGCTCACGGAGGGGACGCGCTCCTCGGTACGCACTCGCTCGCCCCCCAGGTCCAGGGGATACTCCTGGGCCGGGCCGCGCAAGACATCGTCCAGGGCCTGCTGAAAAGGGAGCCGCTCCTGGGCCACGAAGAGGCGCTTGGGCGGGTGAGGGCGGAAGGCATCGCGATCAGGGACAGAGCGGGCTGGCGCCGGTGGTGGCGCCTGAGCAGGCGGAGGCTCCAGGAGCTTCGCCACGTCTTCCTTGACGCGGCTGCGCAAGAGGAAGCCCACCTGAGAGGTGTTCTCCAGGATACGGCGGACCAGGTACGCCATGCCGGGGATGAGCTCGCCCACGGGCACATAGTCGCGGTTCTCCCAACCCATGTCCCGGATGGCGCGACTCACCCCTTCGGCGGTGCGGAAAAGGGTCTGGTGCTCCACGGCTCCCTCCGGGAGACCCATAGCCTCCCGGAGGGCCTCGGCGTAGGCGTGAGAGCGGAGGTTGTGGCTCGCCACGGCCACCTTCACCTCGCCCGCATGCTCCAGGAGCGTGGCCAGTACGCCCTCATACATGCGGTCGGAGTGGGCCTTCTCCTGGAAGACGGGCACGGGCCACCCAAACTGCCGCGCCACGGCCACCTCGTAGTCCCAGTAGGCACCTCTGACAAGGCGGACCTGGATGGGGGCCCCACGCTCCTGGGCAAGGCGAATCACCCTCTGTGCCTGGGCATCGGCGTCGGTCTGGTAGGCCTGGACCACGACGCCTGCCCCGTCCCACTGACCGAAGGGGCCACCGGGGGCCAAGACCTGGGAGAACAGATGCCAGGTGAGCTCCCGGTACTCGAACTGCTCCATGTCCATCGTCACACCGATGCCGTGGCGGACACCCCGTTCGAAGATCTCTCCCAAGGGGCGCGCAACGCGACGCAGGGCACCCGCCGGGTCGGCGGGGCTGAACTGCTCCGTCAGGGCGGAAAGCTTCAGAGAGACCTGAAGGCGGGGTACCCCGGACCGGGTGCGCTGGCCCGCCCACGGGTGCCGGCCCAACAGGTCCATCAGGGCCAGGTACTCGTGTGTGTACCGTTCGGCTTCCTCCTGACTCAGCACCTCTTCCCCCAGGACGTCGAACGTGGGGAACCGCCCGTGGGCCACCACGTAGTCCAAGACGTGGCGGACGCCTTCCTCCCGCCGCAGGGCAACGAAGCGCGTGGCGACGGTGCGAGCGGCCCACCGGGAGACGTTCGCCACCAGCCGCGGCGGCAACCCCCGCGCCCGTCCGAGGGCGAGGACGCCTCGAACCAGCCACGGGGACCCAGGGAATGGTCCCTGGAAGTATTCCCGGAAGAGCCGTTGCACGTGGGTCCCCCGGGCATCGGAGTCCAGGGCGGCGAGGACATCGATGAAGCGGAGGAGGCGGTCCCGAAGGCGGGAGTCGCTGGCCATCTGCACCATGAGCCAGTCCTGCACCCGCTCCGTGATGGATGGGCGGTACCGCCGGACGGCGGCATGGAGCTGCCGGCCTAGCTCCTGGGTGCGCTTCTCGACTGCCGCATCCCCAACCATGGTACCGCCTCAGGGCCCAATGGAAGCAGGGGAGGGGCCCGTGGTGCCCCATGCTTTCAGTGTACCGCAGGGCAAGCGCCGGTGAAGCGCTCATCGCCGGGCGTAGCAGCCAGGGCCAGAGACGCGGCCCCCAGGCCCGAGGACGACTTGCCAACACGGGTGCACGGGGAGGTATAGTGTAGCGCAGTCAAAAGGGCGCCCTGGCTCCAACCGGGGGAGGAGACCACGGGTTGCCCCAAGGGAGAGCGGATGGCCCAGGAGACGGAAGCAAAGGGGACGTCGAAGAAGCCGGCCCACGCCTCCTGGCTACTGATGGCGGCCATGGGCGGGGGCCATGGCATCCTTCACTGGTACGGCCAGGCGTTCCTGGTGATTCTCCCCGGCATCAAGAAAGAGATGGAGCTGTCGGCAACCCAGGCCGGCCTCCTCATCTCCATGCGGTCCGTCATATCGGGCCTGGTCAATATCCCGGCAGGGGCAGCGATGGACAGGCTGCGCCGCCACTGGCACATCGTCCTCGCCGGAAGCCTGCTGGGAGCAGGCGTGGGTTATCTGATCACTGGGCTGGCTCCCACCTACCTCATCCTGCTGGCAGGTGCCGGCATAGCGGGGTACCACCCCCTGTGGCACCTGCCTGCGGTGGCAGTCCTCTCCCAGAGGTTTCCGGAGCGCCGGGGGTTCGCCCTCTCCGTTCACGGGATGGGGGCAGCGGTGGGGGACACTCTAGGCCCCTTCGCCATGGGCTTCCTCCTGGTAGCGCTGCCCTGGCGGGAGTCCATGCGGCTCACTGCCTTGCCTGCGCTGCTCCTGGGGTTAGCGGCGTTTCCCCTCATGAGGGCCCTGGTTGCACCCGGGCGGCCGGATGTCCCGGCGGGCGAAGGTAAACCCTCGCCGACCACCAGGTGGGCGGAGGACCTCCGGGTGCTGCTGCGGAACAGACGTCTGCTGGCCCTGGTGGTCATCTCCGGCCTGAGGAGCGCCGCTCAGTCGGCGCTCATCCCCTTCCTGGCGATCTACCTGAAAGAGGACCTGGGCATGTCCGACCCCCTCGTCGGGGTGCACGTCGCTCTGCTCACCCTGCTGGGCATCGGCACGTCGCCCGTGCTGGGGCTGCTCTCCGACCGGGTAGGGAGGAAGACGGTGCTCATCGCCGGCATGCTGACGACGGGCATCCTGGTGCTGGCACTGGCCGGAGTAGGCGGAGGATGGAAGCTCACCGTGGTCGTCGCCTTGCTGGGGCTGTTCGTCTACTCCCTGTCCGCGGTCCTCCAGGCCATGGCCCAGGACCTGGTAGGGGAGGGGGTGCGGGCAACGGTAACGGGGTTCATGTTCACGGGGAACACGGGCTTCTCCCTGGCGTCGCCTCTGGTCGCAGGCTGGCTCATCGACGTGACCCACGAGACCCGGCTGGCTTTCCTGATGGCGGCGGGCCTCCTGGCCTCGGCGGCCGTCGCCGTGGCGCTCGTCCCTATTCCTCCGCCGCCAGTCGCCTCCCCCAAGCAGCGGAATGAGCCCGCGCCCTGACGTCCTCGCTCCAGATTCTTTGTTGGCCAGACCGGCACCAGGGTTCATTCCGTTAGGAAGGTGACGACCTCCCGAAGGAACAGCTCCGGTGCGGTGCTCATGGCAGCATGTCCTTGACCTGGCATCACGACGACGCGGCTGTTGGGAAGCACCGATGCCAGCCGCTCAGTTGGCCTTTTGAGGAATGGCGGGCTCTTTTCCCCGAGCAGCAGGAGCGTGGGAGCAGTGAGCCTTCGGAACCGCTTGGAGTCGAACACGTAGTCTGCATCGGCCATCTCTCGCACAAGGGTGTGGGCGGCAGCTAACCGAGCCTGCCAGGCAGGCTCGGAGCGCAAGACACCGATCTCCTGTTCCGGCATGTGGACGATGTCCCGAATGTACGTCGTGAGGAGCAGCTCGCGGTCTCCTCGGTCTAAGAGCGCCTGGAGTTTTTCCCCTGCACCCGGCGGGTACATCTCAACCCCTTCCGCAGGGAAGGAGGGCTCGTACAGGACTAGCTTGCGGAGGTGACTTGTGCGGAGGGCCGCCTCCATGGCGCAGAGGGCACCGTAGGAATGGCCGAGGAGGTTGACCTGCCGTCCAGCCGCGTCCACTACGGCGGCCACATCCTCAAACTCACGCTCAAGAGAGTAGGAGTCGCTATCACCGCTCTGACCGCGCCCCCGCCGATCTACAGCATAGACTGTGAAGTGTCGTCCCAGTTCCGGCAAGAGCGGTGCCCAACGGGTGTGGTCGGCGGTCGTGCCATGCACAAGAACCAGCGCCGGTCCCTTCCCGCTGCGCTCATACGCTATGGGCGTATTATCTTTTGACCGCACGGTCTCCATGCTCATCCTCCTTGGGCCCGTAGATGG
>JACQOS010000118.1 GCA_016202425.1 Chloroflexota bacterium | reverse complement strand
CCCCCTGGCCCCCTCTCCCGTCTCAGGTCGGAGACTCTTCGAGCGGGAGAGGGGGGAGATAACGAATCTGGGGGACACCCCCAGGCCCCTGCCAAAGTCCCGACCTGTCGGGATGGACTCCCTCAGAAAGGAGTTTTGAGACAGGTTCTTTGTAGAGCCGAGTCTGCTATCCCAACGCTGCCTTCGGTCAGGATGTCGGGGATGGGTGGCCGAGGAAAGGCTAAGCTCGCAGGTCCAAAGCTAGGCGAGGTGGCGTCGCAAGACCGTCGACATGCCGATCTTGGCAGAGTGCTGGCCCCGTTGAAATCCTGTCCACCGCAGCCTGATAGTCGTTGACTATTTATGTAGACCAAACCAAGGCTCGTTTTACTCCATGTCATTCTGAGTCCCGACGTTGTCGGGGCGAAGAATCTAAAGCCTTCGTCGAATCAAACCGTTACGCCTTAGATTCTTCGGTCGTCCCGACAAGTCGGGACTCCCTCAGAATGACAAGGTGATGGCAGCCTATTTCGTTAGTAACCATAAGGCTGCGGCATTGGGGTGTTCTTCTTGATGCTGCACCGTTCAGGGTGCAGTAGGAAGTCAACAGGGCCGCTGATGTCCAAGACTTCTGACAACCTGCCTGGCTGCTCAAAAGAGGTCGGCACAGGCTGGTCGGTATTTCGTCCGCATCGCCTTGTCCCAGGTATCCAGACTGTCGTGGTCCAACACGTCGAGCGCGCCGACGCGGGCAGCGGCAGAGGCACCAAGCTGGCCGAAGACCAGAAGCGCCAGCGTTCGCACCGGCATCGTCAACTGGGCGAATGCGTTCGTAGGTCTGACCGTTGTCTCTTGGCCGGAGGTGTCCAGCTTCCAGCGCCCTTGATTCCAGGGGCAGAACTCATCGTTGATCTGGAAGACGAGGGAGGCTGGGACACCGTAGTGCCTCCAGGGCAGCGCTTTGGCAACGTCAACAACTCTCGCCATGACGCCATCTCTTATGGAGACATGGAGCATACGGGGCTCGTGCATCAAGTGCGGCAAGGGGTCGTCCTCTGGGACCCGTCTCCACATGACGCGGTCCGCCAGGTCCAGAGGGCGAAGAAGCTCCCACGCCGCTCCATATGCCTCTTTGGTGAGCCAGACAAGGTCTCGAACGGTGACATGCAACGTCCAGTCACCAAACCCTTTCGTCTCTGGTTCTACCGTGTACACGAGGTAGCCCTGCGGGTCCTTCCGTTGGTAGTACAGCAGAGAGGCGAGATGGCCACCAGCCGGCGCCGGCGCCAGGACTCCCGCTTCCCACATGGCCCGTCCGCGATGCACATAGCCTGTCCTCTCCTCCCGGAAACGTCGGTAGAGGTCGACGAGAATGGGAAAATCCTCGCCAGTGGCCGGTCTCCACTCTCCCGTTGCTACTACGGGATGGACAAACTGGAGGAAGCGAGGCTCAACGCTATAGGCGTGCTCGTAAGAGACGACGGCATAACCGTAGCGGTGATAGATGGCCGCCAAGGAGGCATGGAGAGCCGCGATGGGGCGTTCGCCCTTCTGATACAGCTCTTCGAAGTGGGCCCGGGTGATCTGTCGCACATGTCCCTTGCGTCTGTGCGTGGGGAGAGTCCCGACGCCGGTAACCCCGGCAATTGGCACTCCCGCGCCGTTGAAGCGCATGGTCAGGGGCCATGCGGCGTAGGTGGTCACGAGCTTCCCATCCTCGAACCCGCAGAGGGTCCACTCTGGACGTACGTCCCCGAAGCGGGACTCAGGCCTGCCCAGGGATGTGCTCGCGACTCGGCGGTATTCGTCCATTTCCTCCGTTCGGCACGGTCTTATTTCGAAGGTCATACCCTTTCCTCCCAGGACGGGAACCCAGCCCATGTCCAAACTGAGGAAATGGAGCGGTTTCCCGCGCTCATTGTACACGTTGCTGCGAGGAACGATGGGGGCTAGCAAACCGAAGGAGGACTCCGTGCCGGTCGAGGAGGTAAGGAAGTGTCGGGGCGGGCGGATTTGAACCGCCGACCACTTGAACCCCATTCAAGTGCGCTACCGGGCTGCGCTACGCCCCGAGGAACCTCAGCATAGCACGCTGTCCCAAGAGCTTCAAGGAGCGCCCACGCAGGAGTCGCCCGGAAAGGGGCTATTCTGGGGCGGAGGCGAGGGCCTGGAGGGAGTCGCAGCCCCGCTCCTCCATCAGCCGCAGCAGGCCCCGGTGGATGGCCCGGGCCACACTCGGCCCCTGGTAGATGAGCCCCGTGAGCAATTGCACCGTGCTGGCACCCGCCCGAAGGGCCCGCAGGACGTCGGAGGCGGTAAAGATGCCGCCACAAGCGTGGATGGCCATCCTGGGGCCCAGCTCCGACCGGACCTCCGCCACCATCCGCAGCGTGTCCTCCAGGAGAGGTCTGCCGCTCAGGCCTCCCATCCCCCGGGCGAGGGCAGGCGCCTGCACGGGCCTGGTGTTGGCCACCGTCACGCCGTCTACCCCCTGGGCCCGGGCCAGGTGGACCAGGGTGAGCACCTGGCCCTGGCCCCACGGGTCGCTGTAAGGAGGCACCTTCACGAACAGCGGCTTGAGACGCTGGCCATTGATGCGCTCCAGCAGCTCCCGGAAGGGATCCGGTTGCTGGAAGAGGCGGATGCCTTCCGTGTTGGGCGAGCTGACGTTCAGCTCCACCGCCTCCACCAGAGGCTCCATGGCGGCGTGACAGCGCAGGAACTCCTCCACCGTCAGGCCCGCCACGCTGGCCACGATGGGCTTGTCAGGCCGGGACAGCCGTTTCCTCAGCCGCTGCAGATTGCGCTTCGCCGCCTCCATACCCTTGCTGGGGAACCCCAGGGCGTTGATGAGGGCCTGGTCTCCGGGAAGCCGCGTTATCCGAGGTCTCGGGTTCCCCGCCCGCGGCGCCGACACGACGGTTCCACCCACCACGTACCCGAAGCCCAGGTTCAGCAGCGAGCCCAGGAACTCGCAGTTCTTGTCGTAGCCCGCCGCCACTCCCACGGGAGAGGGGAACTCCAGGCCACCAGCGCTGACCCGCAGACGCCGGTCACTCACCTGGAAGAAGGGCGCCAGCGCCTTCCACAGAAGATGCCGCTTCAGAAGGAGTTCCGCAGCGCCTTGGGCCCGTTCCGGTGGCAGGGCGAACAGGAGGGGCCGAAGGAGGGCCGTGTAGTAACTCACGGGCGCCATTCTGGCACGCCCCCGCGGATGTTGTCCAGACGACGCGCCAGCGGAGAGGACAGCCCCGCGATTGCCGGAGGCTACGGGCAGCACCTATAATGGGCTCCGCGCCTCTTCTCGCCTGGGAGCCCGGTCCCCAAGGGACAGATGCCATTCCTCGATGAGCAGCTACGTGACTCGCCGTCTCGCCCTCGCCGTGCCCACCCTGCTGGGGGCAACCCTGCTCGCCTTCGTCATGCTTCGGGTGCTCCCGGGGGATGTGGCCGAACTCATCCTGAGGGGGGAAGAGGGGTCGGGGGCAGCCCTCGCTACACCCGTTGAACAGCTCCGCCGCGAGCTCGGCCTAGACCGGCCCCTCTGGGAACAGTACGGGACGTGGCTGCGCGACATGCTGACGGGCGATTTCGGCCGCTCCCTGGTCTCGGGTCGCTCCATAGGCCAGGAGCTGCTCCACCGGCTTCCGGTGACCGCAAGCCTGGCTGTCCTGGCGGTCCTCCTGAGCACCGCGGTGGGAGTGCCGCTGGGCCTGTTCTCCGCCGTGCGGCAGGATACCTGGGTGGACTACCTGGTCCGCTCCTGGGCCGTCTTCTTCCTCGGGGTCCCAACGTTCTGGCTAGGGCTTCTGGTCCTGCTCGTGGGCGTTCGGCAGTTCGGCTGGATTCCTCCGTTGGGCTACTACACCCCCTGGAGCGACATGGCCAGGAGTCTGGAGCAGCTGGTGTTCCCTGCGGCCATCCTCGCCTCGCACCAGGCCGCCCTGCTGGCCCGCATGACGCGCTCCTCGATGCTGGAGGTGCTGAGGGAGGACTACCTGCGGACTGCCCGGGCCAAGGGACTGCCGGAGGGCACGGTGCTGGTGCGCCACGCCCTGAGCAACGCCCTGGTTCCCGTGTCCACCATGGTTTTCCTCAACGCGGGGACCCTGTTCGCCGGGGCCGTGGTCCTCGAGGCGGTCTTCTCCATCCCTGGCCTCGGCTCCCTCTACGTGGAGGCCCTCCGTTGGCGAGACTACACGGTGATTCAGGCGTACGTGTTCTTCGTGGCCACCGTTTTCGTGCTGGTCAACCTGCTGTCCGATCTGGTCTACGGCTTGCTGGACCCGCGAATACGCCATGCTTGACGCACCCGGGCATGCAGCAAGGGACGGGAGGGCGGTGGGGCAACCTAGTGCCAGGGCAACCCTCCCATCGGTCCATCTCCCGGCTGCCTCCCCGCTCCTACGGGCCGCCCACCTTGCACGCCGCAAGCCCCTGGGAGCTGCGGGGCTCGCCGCGGTCGTCTTGTGGATTGCCGTTGCCCTGGGGGCCCCCCTGCTCAGCTTTGGCCAGGACCCCCTGGCCCAGGAGTACATCATCCGCCTGCAGGGGCCCAGTCTCCGTCACTGGCTGGGCACCGATGAGTTCGGGCGCGACGTGTACGCCCGCATCCTCTACGGCGCCCGCATCTCTCTGGGGATCAGCTTCGTCGGGGTGGGTATAGGATCAACCGTCGGGCTCGCCTGGGGGCTCGTTAGCGGCCTCGCCCGGGGCTGGCTGGACGAACTCTCCATGCGGCTGGTGGATGTGCTGCTGGCCTTCCCCGGGCTGCTCCTGGTCATGGCCCTGGTGGCCGTGATGGGGACCGGCGTGGCCAGCGTGGTCCTGGCCCTGACCATCCTGGCTTGCCCCAGGATGGCCCGGATCATGCGAGGGCAGGCACTGGCGGTGCGAGAGGCCACCTACGTGGAGGCGGCCCGGGCCGTAGGGGCGTCCAGCGCCCGCATCCTCTTGCGCCACGTGCTTCCCAACGTCGTCGCGCCCTACCTCGTCCTCGCCACCGCCCTGCTGGGGAGTTTCGTCGTCACGGAGGCCACCCTGAGCTTCCTGGGCCTGGGCGTCACCCCGCCCCAGCCCTCCTGGGGCCTCATGCTGAGCGGTGGCGCCCAGGCCTACGCCCAGACCGCCCCCTGGCTGGTCCTCTTTCCCGGCCTCGCCATGACCTCCCTGGTCATGGGGTTCAACCTCTTCGGGGACGCCCTGCGGGACCTGTGGGACCCTCGGCTCCGGGGCACCTGACCCACCGCGGGAAAGCCCGCCAGGCCCAGATAGCCTCTAGCCTCCTGCTATGACCTCCCCATCCTCCCACACCGGGTCCGCCTGCAACAGCGCCCGGAACCGCCGGTACCACCTGTCCTGCTCGGGGTCGTCAGCGTTCGCCATGTACGTCTTCTTGTCCTGAAAGACCGCCACCAAGACCATCTCGTCAGGTTTCTTGTCCAGCTTGTAGAGGTAGCCTGCAATGGCCCCCTTCGCCTTTGGCTTGCGGGTCTTGCTCCACTCCTCCTGCAAGGCGACGATGGCCTTCTCCTGCCCCGGCTTCGGACGTATTCTTGCGACCGTACCGTACATGATGTCCTCCTCCTGGCGATAAGAGATGACGCTCCCATTTTACTCGCGCGATCCAGGAGATACTACCATGGGGAGAGGCCCATCCGCCTACGGCGGCTCCACCAGGGCCAGCCCAGGAAGCGGTGCTCCCAGGAGCATAGCCATCTTTCGGGCATTGACAACCCCCTGGTCCCGGTAGTTGGTGTTGAAGAGGAGATGCACCTCCCTGGCCACCTCCTGGAGGGACCGGACCCTGGGCACCCACTCCTCCAGTTCCCCCTCCTGGTAGTAGTAGTTGAACCGCTCGGAGGCTGCTTTGCCTCTTGCCTCCCACGTCTCCCTGTTGCGGCCGTGGAACCGGACGTAAGCCAGTTCGGTCGTGGCCTCCGCCTCCGGTGGCAGCGAGGAGCGAAACCTCTGCGGTTCGTCGACGCAGACGAAGGTGAGCCGCTGCTCTCGCAGAAAGCGCAGATGCTCCTCCCGGTTCCGCTCGCTCAGCCAGGCGGCGCCGCGGAACTCCACGGCGAGACGGTACTGGGGCAGGCGTTCCTGGCAGCTCACCAGGTACGCGCGGCTTTCCCGGCCAGGGAAGAACCAGGGCGGGAACTGGAGGAGCACGGCCCCCAGCTTGCCTGCGCTCTCCAGGGGCAGCAGCGCCCTCTCAAACCGCTGCCACAGCTCCAGCGCTACGTCGCGAGACACGTCGCGCAGGTAGAGGTTGGCCTTCCCCTGAAGCTCCTGCGGCAGCTCCGCAAGGAGGTCCCTGGGCAGCGCTAAGGGAGGTGTGGGATGGTGGGTGAACAGGCGAAACGCCTTGATGTGGAACCGGAAGCTCTCAGGCGTCCGCTCCACCCACAGGGCGCTGTTCCGCTCCGTGGGCATCCCGTAGTAGGAGCTGTCCACCTCCACGATGGGGAACTGGCTGGCGTAGAAGCGAAGGCGGTCCTCGGGGGTCCTCACCCAGGGAGGGTAGAAGAGGCCGGACCCCACCAGGCTCCTGTCAGTCCAGGAGCAGGTGCCGAAATAGAGCGAGCCTTGAGGCGACACGAGGCCTTGGAGCGGCGGAGGAACGCGACCCCGCCTAGGCCAGTATACAATGAACTCATCTCAAAACCCTCACCCCCTGGCCCCCTCTCCCGTCTCAGGCGGGAGAGGGGGG
>JACQOS010000120.1 GCA_016202425.1 Chloroflexota bacterium | reverse complement strand
GGGGTCTGTGACCCCCTCTGGCGGGGGTCTGGGGGTGTCCCCCAGCTATCTTTTCTTCCCCCTCTCCCTTGCCAAGGGAGAGGGGGTACAGGGGGTGAGGGTTTCCCGAATAGCCTCTAGGGGCGCAGGGAGGAGCGAGGCAGGAAGAGGGAATCGGATCCCTGGGGGGCAGGACCCGTCCCATGGACAGCGTCACCCACGGGCTGGCCGAGGAGCTGCTCGTGCACGGGGTCTCCGACAAAGAGGAGATCGAGGACCTTCTGAGAGAGGAGCCGTTCCCGTACGAGATGCTGTGGGCCGACGCCTGGGGGCCCTGCGGGCCGCCCTCAAGGACCGGAAGCTGGATGCCCTGCTGGTCTCCAACCCGGAGAACCGCCGGTATCTCTCCGGGTTCACGGGCTCAGCAGGTTTCCTGTTCGTCACACCCGAGGAGGCGGTGCTGGCCACGGACTTCCGTTACGTGGAGCAGGCCGGCCGGCAGGCGCTGGCTTTCCGGGTCCTGCGCACCGCCGCGGGCTACGACTGGTTCCCGCGCCTGGTCGCCGAGGCGAGGGCCCAGCGGGTGGGCTTCGAGGGCGACGCGGTCACGGTGGCGCTCCACGGGCAGTTGAGGAAGGCTCTCCCGAAGGCAGCTTCGGTGGACCGGGGGGGCGTGCGCTTGGTGGCCACCACGGGCATGGTGGAAGGGCTTCGGGCGCTGAAGGACCCGGAGGAGTTGCGGCTCCTGCAACGGGCCATCGATATCGCCGACCAGGCCATGGACCGCGTGGTGCCCGCCATCAGGCCGGGCGATACGGAGGCCCAGGTCGCGTGGCGCCTGGAGGTTGCCATGCGAGAGCTGGGAGCAGAGGGCCCCTCCTTCGACACTATCGTGGCGTCGGGCCCCAATGGAGCGCTCCCGCACCACCGGGCGGGGGACCGGGCTATCCAGGAAGGGGAACCCGTTGTCGTGGATATGGGGGCCAGGTACCAGGGGTACTGCAGCGACCTGACTAGGACCTTCGTTGTGGGGCCGGTGGATGAGACCTTTCGCCGCATCTACACCACGGTCTTGAGGGCCCAGGAGGCCGCCTTGGCCCAGGTACGCCCGGGGATGACCGGCGCCGAGGCCGATGGCCTGGCCCGGAAGGTCATTGAGGAGGCCGGGCATGGGGACCACTTCGGCCACAGCCTGGGCCACGGTGTGGGCCTAGCTGTCCATGAGCACCCACGGGTGGGGCCCAACGCGCCCGAGCCGCTCAGGGCAGGGTCAGTGTTCACCGTAGAGCCGGGCATTTACCTGTCTGGGTGGGGAGGGGTGCGCATCGAGGACGTGGTGCTCCTGGGCGCGAGGGTTGCCCGGCCTCTGAGCAAGGCGAAGAAACTGGGACTGACGGGAGGTTGAGCATGGTTGTTGGCTGGGGGGACCTGCGTAAGGGTCTGGCCATTGAGATGGACGGGGAGCCGTACCAGGTGGTGGAGTACTCTCAGCAGAAGATGCAGCAGCGGGCGCCGGTGGTCCGGCTCAGGCTCCGAGAGCTGCGCACGGGGAAGATGGTGGAGCGCAACTTCAGCGGCTACGGGGTGAGGTTCAATGTGGCCTCGGTGGAGCAGCGTTCCGCCCAGTACCTGTACCGCGACCAGGACACCTACTATTTCATGGATAGCGGCACGTACGAGCAGTACGCTCTCAGCCAGCAGCAGCTAGGGGATGCCCTCTCCTATCTCAAGGAACAGGTGGAGGTCCAGTTGCTTTTCTACAAGGAGCAGCCTATCTCTTTGGAGCTGCCCACGTTCGTGGACCTCAAGGTGGTGGAGACCGCGCCTGGCTTCAGGGGGGACACGGCCCAGGGAGGGACCAAGCCCGCCAGGTTGGAGACGGGCTTGACGGTGAACGTGCCCTTTTTCGTCAACACCGGCGAGGTGGTGCGCGTGGACACACGCAGCGGAGAGTACCTGGAGCGGGTTGGCTAGATGCCCGTCTACACGGTCGGCCAGGTCGTCGCGTACCTCAAGGACTCTCTGAACCGCGACCCTTTCCTGGGAGACCTGTGGGTGAAGGGGGAGGTCTCTAACCTCTCCCGGTCGGTGGCCGGCCACCTGTACTTCGTGCTCAAGGACGGTGAGAGCCAGCTCCGCTGCGTCATGTTTCGCCCGGAGCGGGGGGGCAGCGGCCTGGCGGCGGGCGACGCCATCATTGCCCACGGACGCGTCTCCTTCTACCAGGCCCGGGGCGAGGTGCAGCTCTACGTGGACCTGGCACGACCGGAGGGCACGGGGGCGCTGCACCTGGAGCTGGAGCGTCTGAAGGCCAAGTTGGAGGACGAGGGCCTCTTCGAGCCGAGCCGGAAGCGCCCGCTTCCTACCTTCCCCCGGCGGGTTGGGGTGGTGACCTCGCCCACGGGGGCAGCGTTCCACGACATCTGCACCGTCATCGGGCGGCGCTATCCTCTGGCCGAGGTGGTCCTCTCCCCGACGCTGGTCCAGGGGGACCAGGCGGCCCAGGGGATCGTTGAGGCGATGCGTGTCCTGAACGACCTGGGGGACATCGACGTCATCATCGTAGCCCGGGGAGGTGGTTCCCTGGAGGAGATGTGGGCGTTCAACCAGGAGGCGGTAGCCCGCGCCGTCTACGCCAGCCGCGTCCCCGTCATCACCGGCATAGGGCACGAGACGGACACGACGCTGGCCGACCTGGTGGCGGACCGGCGGGCGCCGACCCCTTCCGCCGCGGCCGAGCTGGCGGTCCCCGATGTCACGCGCCTGCTGGGGCAGGTGGCGACATGGCAGAGGGCCGCAGTGGCCGCCATGGGCCAGGAGGTGTTCCGCCGCCAGCAGGCGCTCCAGGGGCTGACGCGGATACTGCTCCGCCAGGCACCGCAGCCCAGCTCCTGGAGCCAGCGTGTGGACGAGCTGACGCAGGGCCTGGCACGAGCCCTGGGCAGCCTTCTAGCGATGCGCCGAGAGCGCTTTCAGGGCGTACGGCAGCGGCTCGCCACCCTGGACCCCAGGGCGGTGCTGGGACGAGGCTACGCTGTGGTACAGCGGGCCAGCAACGGCAGCCTGGTCACCCGAGTGGGTCAAGCACCCCCGGAGACCCGGCTCACGGTCACCGTGCAGGACGGGAGGTTTCGGGCCAAGGCGGTGTAATCAGCCCAGGGGATAGCAGCAGGTGAAGGCGAGCGCGGTGTATGAAAGCAGAGGAGTAGTTGGAGGCAAGAGATGGATGCCATGGCTTACACTCCTGCGGAGACAGAGGCTCGTCTCCCGTCTCTTTTGGATGCCCTACGGAATGCCGAGCCACAAGAAATCCGCGACCTTACTCCGAAACGCATTGTAGACTTACTTACACATGAAAGAGGGATGTATCTATTCTGCCGTAAGGAAGACGGCCAGGCGGTCTACGTTGGACGATCGGCTATCCTGCCGCAACGTCTAGGTGTGAACCACCGTTCCACTCAAGAAAACCAGGCGGTTGTAACGAAAGCGATAAGAGACAACCATAAGATGGCTACGATGGAGGAGGCACGTGGGTATCTGTATACCCACTATGTTGTTCGACTTCTAAGCGAGCCTGACGTTGTTACCCGTGCTCTGCTAGAGATCTATGCCGCCATGCATTTGAAGGCCGAATTTAACACCTTTCTCGAGCATTAACTTAGACGTCTCATAAGGAGCCGAATCGATGGCCGAGGCACCGACTGGATTATGGGCATGAACCAGCCTTCTTTTGAAGAGGCGTTTCGGAAACTGGAAGAGGCGGTCCAAGCCCTGGAAGCCGGCGGCGTGAGCCTGGAGGAGGCCACGCGGCTTTTCGAGGAGGGCATGCACCTGGCACGCCTCTGCCACCAGTACTTGAGCGCCACGGAGCTCAAGATCACCCACCTTCAGCGGTCCTTCGGCGAGCAGATTCAGTTCCCCGAAGGTGCCAGGGAGGAGCCTGAGGGTGCTCAGGGCTGACGTCCACGTCCATACTTGCTTCTCCCCCGACTCCTCCACATCCCTCGAACGGCTGGCGGCCCGGTGCCTCCGCGTGGGGCTGGGCTGCGTGGCCATTACGGACCACAACACCATCCGGGGGGCGCTGGAGATGCAGCAGCGGGCACCCTTCCTGGTGATTGTTGGCGAGGAGGTCAAGAGCGCCCAGGGAGAGATCATTGGCCTCTTCCTCAAAGAGGAGGTCCCGCGGGGGCTGCCGGCCAGGGAGACCGTGGAGCGCATCAGGGAGCAGGGAGGGCTGGTCTCCATTCCCCACCCCTTCGACGCGCTCCGCAGGTCGGTGATTGCCCCTGTGGCCCTGGAACAGGTCCTCCCTCTGGCGGACATCGTGGAGGCGTTCAACGCCCGGAACATCTTCGCGGGCGCGAACCGCCGGGCTGCTGAGCTGGCCCAGCGGCATGGCCTGGCGGCCAGCGCCGTCAGCGACGCCCATACGCTGGGAGAGCTGGGCCGCACGTACGTGGAGATGTCCGAGTTCGATGGAACACCTGCCGGGTTCCTGGCCTCGCTGCGCCGAGGGGCCCTGGTCACCCGGGCAAGCAGTCCCCTGGTGCACCTCTTCAGCACGTACAACAAGGTCCTGCGGCGCTTCTCGCGTAGAGGAGGATGATGGTGTCAGGAGCCCCTCAGGGGCGGCAGGAGGGTGGGCTGCGGCTGGGATGGTTCTCCACGGGGCGAGGGGAGGGGTCTCGCAGGCTCCTCACCGCCGTCCAGGACCGCATCTTGAGGGGGGACCTCCCGGCGGCCATCCAGTTCGCCTTCTGCAACCGGGAGCCCGGGGAGGCGGAGGGGAGCGACCAGTTCCAGGCGCTGGTGCGCTCCTTCGGGCTGCCGCTCGTCGCCTTCTCGTCGCGCCGCTTTCGGCGGGAGCGAGGGGCCAGGACCTTCGACGATGTCCGGGAGGCCTACGACCAGGAGGTGCTCCAGCGGCTCGGGGGGTTCTCCCCCGACCTGTGCACCCTGGCGGGCTACATGCTGTACGCTGGCCCTGCCCTCTGCCGCCGCTACGCCATGATCAACCTCCACCCCGCCCTGCCCCAGGGGCCCGTGGGCACATGGCAGGAGGTGGTGTGGCAGCTCATTGAGGGCCGGGCGCGGGAGACGGGCGCCATGATCCACCTGGCCACCGAGGAGTGGGACCGGGGGCCGGTGATCACGTACTTCACTCTGCCTCTCGTCGGGCCGGAGTTCGACCCCCTCTGGAGGCAGGTGGGCCAGCGGTCCGTGGCGGAGCTGAAGGCTACCTACGGGGAGGACCTGCCCCTGTTCCAGCGGATCCGGCGGGAGGAGCTGAAGCGGGAGCTGCCGCTGGTGGTGGAGACCATCCGCGCCTTTGCCCTGGGGCAGGTGCGCGTGGTGGGCCGCCAGGTGGTGGATGTCCAGGGCAGGCCCCTGAGCGGGTACTGTCTCAACGAACAGGTTGAAGCGGCCCTGAGGCAGGGGGACGTGGACTAGGCGGTCCGGCGCAGCGCCAACTCCACGGGCGCTCCCGCCGCGTTGAGGAGGAGGGGATGTTTCGTTCCCCGGACGGCGTCGCCGTCGACGATGCACTTCGTGACGCCCTCCAGGGACGGGAGCTCGTACATCAGGTCCAGCAGCGTCTCCTCCATGATGGTCCTCAGGGCCCGGGCGCCCGTCTTGCGCTTGATGGCCTCCGCCGCGGCCGTCTCCAGGGCATCCTGAGCGAAGGTCAACTCCACCCCGTCCAGGCTGAAGAGGTGGCGGTACTGGCGCACGATGGCGTTCTTGGGCTCCGTGAGTACCTGCACCAGGGCCGCCTGGTCCAGGGGGTCTAGGACGACGATGACCGGGAAACGGCCGATGAACTCCGGAATGAGGCCGTACTCCAGGAGATCGTCGGTGGAGACGTACTTCAGGACCTCCGTGTTCGCCTCGCCCGAAATGGCGCGGGTCACGGCCTTGAAGCCGATGGACCGCTGGCCCCAGGCAACGCGTTTCTCGATGATCTTGTCCAGCCCGTCGAAGGTGCCGCCACAGATGAAGAGGATGCCTTCCGTGTTGACCTGGAGGAACTCCTGGTGGGGGTGCTTCCTTCCCCCCTGGGGTGGAACGTTAGCGATGCAGCCTTCGATGATTTTCAGCAGGCCCTGCTGGACTCCCTCGCCAGAGACATCTCGGGTGATGGACGGGTTGGGGCCCTTGCGGGCGATCTTGTCGATCTCGTCGATGTAGACGATGCCCCGTTCCGCCTTCGGGATGTCCTGGTCAGCGGCCCGGATGAGGCGAAGGAGGACGTTCTCCACGTCCTCTCCGACGTAGCCCGCCTCGGTGAGAGAGGTGGCATCGGAGAT
>JACQOS010000117.1 GCA_016202425.1 Chloroflexota bacterium | reverse complement strand
TGTCATACTTCAAGTCCCGCTCATCCTGAGCACCGTCGAAGGACATGAGCGGGACTTTTCCTCCGCTCGTATGGTTCCCTTCGGCTGCGCTCAGGGTAAACTAGGCTCACCACGAGCGGAGCATGATGACGCGCTTTTTCGCAACCAGGTTCTAGGCTTCCGCCTCCTCTCCGTAACGCTGCTTCAGCGACTGGACCACGCCCGGGTCGGCCAGGGTGGTGGTGTCCCCCAGGACACGCCCCTCGGCGATGTCCCGCAGTAACCGGCGCATGATCTTGCCGCTGCGCGTCTTGGGAAGCTCTGCCGTGAACAGGATGTCGTCGGGCCGGGCGATGGCGCCGATCTTGTGCACCACGTGCTGCTTCAGGTTCTCCTCCAGCAGCGGCGAGCTTTGGATATGCTCCTTCAGCGTCACGAAGGCCACCACCGCCTCGCCCTTGACCTGGTGGCCCTTACCGATGGCCGCGGCCTCGGCCACAGAGGGGTGGTCCACCAGGGCGCTCTCGATCTCCATGGTGCTGAGGCGGTGGCCGCTCACCTTGATGACATCGTCCACGCGGCCCAGGAGCCAGATATACCCTTCCTCGTCCCGCTTGGCGCCGTCGCCGGTGAAGTACACCCCCGGGAAGCGGCTCCAGTACTGGTTGACATAGCGCTGC
The DNA here is from genome assembly GCA_016202425.1 of Chloroflexota bacterium. Taxonomy (GTDB): domain Bacteria; phylum Chloroflexota; class Dehalococcoidia; order Lucifugimonadales; family JACQOS01; genus JACQOS01. The sequence goes on along the minus strand of JACQOS010000117.1, from coordinate 10,090 downwards.
GGGTCGCCGTAGATGGTGCGCAGCATGCCGGGCCACGGTCGCCGCAGCACCAGGTAGCCGCCACTCCCTGGAGGCACTGACCTTCCTTGGTCGTCCACCACATCGGCGTCGATGCCGGGGAAGGCGAAGGTGGCGGAGCCGGGCTTGAGCTCCGTGATGCCGGGCAGCGGAGAGATGAGGATGTGCCCCGTCTCGGTCTGCCACCAGGTGTCCACCACGGGGCAGCGGCCGCCGCCGATGGCCTTGTGGTACCAGACCCACGCCTCGGGGTTGATGGGCTCGCCCACGGTGCCCAGCAGCCGGAGGCTGCTCATGTCGTGCCTCATGGGGTACTCCTCGCCCCAGCGCATGAAGGAGCGGATGGCCGTGGGGGCGGTGTAGAGGATGTTGACCCGGTACTTCTCCACGATGGCCCACCACCGGTCCCGCTGGGGGTAGTCGGGGGTGCCCTCGTACATCAGCGAGGTGGCCCCGTTGGCCAGGGGGCCGTACGCGACGTAGCTGTGGCCGGTGACCCAGCCGATATCAGCGGTGCACCAGAAGGTGTCCTCCTCCTTGAGGTCGAAGATCCACTTGGTAGTGGCGTAGACGCCCACCAGGTAGCCGCCCGTCGTGTGCACAGTCCCCTTGGGCTTCCCAGTAGAGCCGCTCGTATAGAGCAGGTACAGCACGTCTTCCGCCTCCATGGGCTCCGCCGGGCATTCCAGAGGCTGGCTCTGGACCAGCTCGTGCCACCACACGTCCCGCCCTGGCTGGAGCGCATCGTTGCCCAGGTGGCCGGTCCGCTTTACGACCACGCACTTCTCGATGGTGGGGCACTGTCTGAGGGCCTCGTCGGCGGCCCGCTTGAGCTGCGTGATGCCCCCTCGGCGCCAGCCCCCGTCGGCGGTGACCAGGACCTTCGCCTGGGCGTCGTTGATGCGGTCGCGCAGGGCATCGGCGCTGAAGCCGCCGAACACGACGCTGTGGGGTGCACCGATGCGGGCGCAGGCCAGCATGGCGATGACCAGCTCGGGGATCATGGGCATATAGAGGTTGACCCGGTCGCCTTTTCCGACGCCGAGCTGCTTCAGGCCGTTGGCGAACCGGCATACCTCCCGGTGGAGGTCCTGGTAGGTCAGGACCCGTTCGTCGCCGGGCTCACCTTCAAAGATCAGGGCGGCCTTGTTCTTGCGCGCCGTGGCGAGATGGCGGTCCAGGCAGTTGTAGGCCACGTTCAGCTTGCCCCCCACGAACCACTGGGCAGATGGCGCCTGCCATTCCAGCACCTTGTCCCAACGCTTGAACCAGTGAAGCTCTTCCGCCGCCCTGGCCCAGAACTGCTCAGGGTCGCGGTTCGCCTCCTCGTAGATCGCCGGGTCCTTCACGTTCGCCTGCTGGACGAAGGCAGGTGGCGGCGGGTACTTCCGCGTCTCTTCCAGCAGGACGTCGATGGTGTGTTGCTCCTGGTGCTGGGCCATCCCTTGCTCCCCCGTTGGCCTCCCTGCGCTGATCCCGCAAGCGGTGCCGAGTCGCCTGGACGAAAGCCGCCCCGCAACGCGCCAAGTCTAGGCCGTGCCGCCAGTTCCCGTCAAGGCGGTGTGCTCAGGCCAGGCCCACGATGTCCAGGGGCGGCACCCCTGGGATCAGCCCCTTCTCGTGGGCCCGCTGGTACAGGGCCGAGAGCGCCTGGCGGCCCTCCTCGCCTAACTGCAGCGTGTCCTGGTTCACGTACATCCCGACGAACCGCCGGGAGTCGGCCAGCCCCAGGCCCCGGCTGAACTGCTGGGCGTACCGGTGTGCCGCCTCCGGGTGCTCCTGGGCGTAGCGGATGCTGGCCAAGAGCGCGTCGTAGACCCGCCGGGCGTCTTGCTCCCCCAGCCTCCGGTGCACCAGGTCCAGGCCCAGGGGGATGGGCAGTCCCGTCTCCTGGGACCACGCCTGGCCCAGGTCTCCCACCTGGTGCAGCCCCAGCGAGGCGTAGGTAATCTGCCCCTCGTGGATGAGCACCCCCGCCTCCACCTCGCCTTCTCTCACCCGCTCCATGATCAGATCGAACGGCGTGGGCACGGGCACCACCTGCGGCGCATAGATGTTGAGGAGCAGGAAGGCGGTGGTGTGGTCCCCGGGGATAGCCACGCGCTTCCCCGCCAGCGCGCCCATGGCCAGGGGCCTCCGGGCCACGATGATGGGGCCGTAGTTCCGGCCAACGGACGCCCCGCAGGCCAGGACCCTGTAGTGCCGGGCCACCTGGGGGTACACTGCCGCCGAAGCCGCCGTGACCTCCAGCTCCCCCTTGAGCGCCCTGCGGTTCAGCGTCTCGATGTCCTCCACGATGTGGACGATCTCGTACGGCTCGACGCGAACCGCACCCTGGGCGAAGCCGAAGAACATGAAGGCGTCGTCCGCGTCGGGGCTGTGGCCTATGCGGAGAGGGACCATGCTTTCGCGCCTCCGCGCGAGCGCCAGTCTACCACGGGCCCTCCCTTCGTCGCTACCGAGCGCAAGGCAGCCGCTTTCTCAGAGCGTGTTTGCAAAGGTGTACATGGAACAGAGGAACGGGTAGATGGAAGATGGTGACCACCCCTCCACCAGGTTGCCACACCCCGACTGCGTCGGGGTTCGCAACGACGACGAAACGAAGGGTGCTCGCCCCTCGTCGTTGCGAGCGAGCTGGCGAGCGAAGCAATCTGGCGGGGGAAGAGGGGCCTTCGGCTTAGGAAACACGCTCTCAGACCAACCGTGCCTTGTCGCCTCCGGGGGCTGGTGCTACACTGGGCTTGGCAGGAGTGGCGCATGGTCTATCTCCAGTACCAGCAGCAGGTGAGGCTCCGGGCGCCTACCATGCTCATCGCCTTCGGTGGCTGGCCCGACGCCGGCGAGGGTGCCAGCGGTGCCCTGCGCTACCTGGCCCAGAAGCTGTCTGCCCACCCCTTCGCCTCCATTGACCCCGAGGAGTTCTACGACTTCACCCTGGTCCGGCCCACGGTCCGCTTCAACGCCCTTGGCGCCCGCGAGATCACGTGGCCCGCGACTCAGTTCTACGCGTGGGACAGTGGCGACCAGGAGCAGGACCTCCTCCTCATGATCGGCGTGGAGCCCAACCTCAAGTGGCGCACCTACTCCCAGGTGGTGGTGGACCTGGCCTCGGCCCATGGGGTCGCCCGGGCCATCGTCCTGGGCGCGCTCTTGGACGCCGTGCCCCACACCAGGGACCTCCGGGTCTCGGGCAGCTTCACCAACGACCCCGACCTCCAGCAGAAGCTGGGCGACCTCCATGTCCGGGGCTCCCGCTATCAGGGGCCCACGGGCATCACCAGCGCCCTCTCCCTGGCCATGGCCGAGCACGGCATCAAGTACGGCACCCTCTGGGCCCATTCCCCCCACTACATCCAGGCCACCCACTACCCCAAGGCGAGCCTCGCCCTTCTCCACATGCTGGACGAGGTGCTGGGGTTGCGCTTTGACCTGGACGACCTGCGCGCCGCCCAGGAGGGCTTCGACCGCCAGTTCCAGGAAGCCCTGGCCAAGGAGGATGAGCTCCAGGCCTATGTCCGGCGCCTGGAGCGCCGGTACGACCTGGCCCAGGAGGAGCGGGGGCCCTTGCCCTCCCCTCAGGACATGGTGAAGGAGCTAGAGGACTTCTTGAAGCGTCGCCGCACCGACGGTCCGGCCAGTGCCGGTGAAGGAGGGCCATGACCACCAGACCACCCCGAAAGCTCACCGCCCAGGAGGTCCAGCTCCTGGCCCGCGTCGGTGGCATTGAGATCCCGCCCGACCGCCTGGAGCGCTTGGCCGCTCAGGTCAGCGGCATGTTCCAGCTTCTGGACCAGCTCGACCCCAAGGAGCTCCAGGACGTGGAGCCCGCCACCGTCTTCTCCCTTCCCCTGGAGCCAGGAGCACCAGAGAAGCGGCCCCAGTCCCGGGCCAAGACACGCTCACCCCGAGCCGCCAGGTAAACGTTGGGCGACGGTATAATGGGAAGGAGAGGCAGACGGCCAAGGCCAGACCGGGGAGTCCCATGGAGGTACGGCTCAGGGTTTTTGCGATGCTGCGGGAGCGGCTAGGCGCCTCGAACGTGAGCCTGGCGCTCCCCGAGGGCTCCACGGTGTCGGACTTGCTCAAGGCAGTGGAAAGGCGCTATCCCAGGCTCTTGAAGGGCGTCTCGCCTCTGCTGATAGCGGTGAACGCGGAGTACGTGGAGGGTTCTTTCCCACTCTCCGACCGGGACGAGGTGGCCCTGGTGCCGCCGGTGAGCGGGGGCGTGGGAAGGTAGGGGAAAGGAGCCTGCTGTGATCCTGGTCACGCGTGACCCCCTGGACCCCGAGGCCATCACGGCGGAGGTGCGCAGCGAGGCCTGCGGCGGCGTGGTCACGTTCCTGGGCACGACCCGCAACGAGACCGACGGGCGCCGGGTGGTCTCCCTGGAGTACGAGGCCTACGAGGGCATGGCGGAGAAGATACTGGAGCGGGTCGCTCAGGAGGTGCGCGAGCGATGGGGCGTGGACCGGTTGGCCATTGCCCACCGGCTTGGTCGCCTGGAGCTTGGTGAGGTCAGCCTTGTGGTCGCGGTGGCCTCGCCGCACCGGGCCGAGGCGTTCGCCGCCTGCCAGTACGTTGTGGGCAGGCTCAAGCAGGACGTCCCTATCTGGAAGAAAGAGGTGTTCGAGGACGGCGAAGTGTGGGTGGGAGCGGAGACGTCGCGCCACCCTTCCACCGTGGTGTGAGGGCGAGTCGCGTCCGTGGCGCTGAAGACGAAGCGGGCCTACGAACCGCGCGATGTGGACGACGGGTATCGGCTCCTGGTGATGCGCCGCTGGCCCCGGGGGGTGCCCAAGAGGGCCTTCGACGCGTGGCAGAAAGAGATGGCCCCTTCCGAGGCGCTCCTTCAGGCGTATTTGCACGGGGGGTTGCCCTGGGAGGGGTTCGGCCAGGCGTACCTCCAGGAGATGGCATCTCGCAAGGCCCTGGTGCGGGAGGTGGCCCATCAGGCGCGGCGGGGGACGGTCACGCTCCTCTGCTCCTGTCTGGACGAGAGCCGTTGCCACCGGACGCTTCTGAAGACGCTCGTGGAGGGCGTCGCTCCCTGATGGCGTTGGGCGCTGCAGGCCGCTGGCGCCCGTGGTATGATGCGGCGCGAGTTTCAAGAACAGGAGGGAACCCCTTGGCACTGAACCTACGCATTCCAGGTCCTACGCCGTGCCCTCAGGAGGTGCTGGAGGCCTCGGCGCGGCCCATGATAGACCACCGGGGCCCGGAGTTCCGGGAGATCCTGCTTCGGGTCACCAGCAAGCTGCAAGAGCTGTACCAGACGAAGAACGACCTCTTCATCCTCACCGCCTCGGGCACCGGGGCCATGGAAGCGGCCGTCGTCAATACCCTCTCCCCGGGGGACAAGGTGCTGGCCTCGACTATCGGGGAGTTTGGCGACCGGTTCATCCAGATCGCGAAGACGTATGGCGCCCAGGTGGAGGTGCTGCGGACTCCCCTGGGGAAGGCCCTGGACCCGGACACCCTGCGCAAGGCGCTCCAGGCCCATCCCGACGTCAAGGCGGTGCTCATCACCCATAACGAGACGTCCACGGGCGTCACCAACCCGCTGGAGGGCCTCGCCAAGGTGGTCCGGGAGTTCGACAAGCTGCTGCTGGTGGATGCCATCAGCAGCATTGGGTCCATTCCCTGCCGGGTAGATGCCTGGGGCCTGGATGTGGTGACCAGCGGCTCGCAGAAGGGGTGGATGGCCCCTCCGGGGCTGTCCATGGTGAGCATGAGCGCCCGGGCCTGGCAGGCCCAGGCGCAGGCGAAGACGCCCCGCGTCTACTTTGACCTGGCGGCGGCGAAGCGCTACCTGGAACGGGGGCAGACGCCCTGGACGCCTGCCGTCTCAGTGTTCTACGCCATGGACGTGGCGCTGGACAGGATCCGCAAGGAGGGGCAGGAGAACCTCTTCCGGCGGCAGGCGCGGCTGGCGCAGATGTGCCGCGACGGTGTGAAAGAGCTGGGGCTCTCCCTCTTTCCCGACGAGGCTGTGGCTTCCAACACCGTCACCGCCGTGGCTGTGCCCGAGGGGGTGGACGTGGAGCGGCTGCGGCAACTTCTGGCGAAGGAGCACCAGGTGGTGGTGGCCGGAGGGCAGGGGAGCCTGGCAGGAAAGCTGTTCCGTATCGGTCACCTGGGCTACTGCACGGAGGAGGACATCCGTGGCTGCCTGGCGGCGCTGAAAGCCACCCTGCCGCGGGCGGGCTTTCAGGCGGTGGGGGCGGCACGCAGGAGCGGGTGATGTTCAGGATCTTGGTATCGGACCCGGTCGCTCGGGAGGGGCTTGCGCTCCTGAACGGCCGGGCGGAAGTGGACGTTCGCCCCGGGCTGAACAAAGGGGACCTGCTCCGCATCATTGGAGACTATGACGGGCTCATTGTGCGGAGCGAGACCAAGGTCACGGCGGACGTCATTCAGGCAGCGCGGCGCCTTCAAGTCATCGGCCGGGCAGGGGTGGGGGTCGACAACATCGATCTGGAGGCGGCGACGCGCGGGGGCATCGCGGTGGTGAACGCCCCCACCGGGAACACCGTGGCGGCCGCGGAGCATACCATGGCCCTCATCCTGGCCCTGGCGCGCCACATCCCTCAGGCCAACGCCTCGTTGCGAGAGGGCCGGTGGCAGCGGAGTGCTTACCTGGGCATCGAGCTCCAGAACCGTGTCCTGGGCATCGTGGGTCTCGGGCGGGTGGGGTCGGAGGTGGCCCGGCGGGCGGCGGCGTTCAGCATGCGGCTGCTGGCGTACGACCCGTTCGTCGCACCGGAATACGCGCGGCGGATGGGGGTGGAGCTGGTGACCCTGGACCGGCTGGTGGAGCAGTCAGACTTCATCACCCTGCACACGCCGCTGAGCGAGGCGACAAGGGGGCTCATTGGGGACCGGGAGCTGGCTCGCATGAAGGCTGGCGCCCGGGTGGTGAACGTGGCCCGGGGTGGGCTGGTGGACGAGGGCGCGTTGCTGAAGGCGCTGGAGGAGGGGAAAGTGGGCGGTGCGGCCCTGGACGTGTTCGCCCAGGAGCCTCCCGGCGATGCTCCGCTGTTGCGACATCCTCGCGTGGTGGCCACTCCCCACCTGGGGGCTTCCACGCAGGAGGCCCAGCAGGAGGTGGCTCGGGAGGTGGCGCAGGAGGTGCTGGCGGTCCTGGAAGGGAGGCCTGCCCGCTCGACGGTGAACCTTCCCTTCCTGCCTCCCGAGGCCCACGCCGTGGTGGGGCCCTACCTGTCCACCGCCAGGCTTCTGGGGACCGTGGCTACCCAACTGTGCGAGGGGCAGTTCGTTTCCCTGACCCTGCGCTACTCGGGGGAGCTGGCGACCCACGACACCTCCCTGGTGCGGGCGGCGGCGCTGGTGGGCCTGCTGACGTCCATCGTGGAGGAACGGCTGAACCTGGTCAACGTGGGGGTGGTGGCGGCGCAGCGGCGTTTGAAGGTGGTGGAGGAGAAAGACCCCTCTCCCGAGCCCTACGGCTCTCTTATCGCTCTTGAGGTGCAGACCACGACGGGCCCGACGGTTGTCAGCGGCACGCTCCTCCGGGAGGAGCCGCATATCCTTCGCATCAACGATCAGTGGCTGGACCTGGTGCCCTCCTCGCCCTACCTCTTGATGATTGACCACGAGGACCGGCCCGGCATGATCGGCGCCCTGGGTACCATTACCGGCGAGCACGATATCAACATTGCGTTCATGGCGGTTGGGAGGCAGGCCCCTCGGGGGAAGGCCATCATGGTGGTCGGTTTGGATGACCCTGCGCCAGAGGGAGTGATGCAGCGCATCCGGGCTATTCCCCACATCTACAGCGCCAAGCTGGTCAAGCTAGCTCCGGTGGGCAACGGTGCACGGGGACAATAGCAAGCAGGCCGGCCAGGCATTACCGAGATTGCCCGAGAGGGCATCTCCCCCGCAGGGAGAGGGTGAGCGGTGCGGAGCGTTCCCCGGGGGAAACCCCGGGCGCTCCGGGGGCAGGAGAGCTGGTGCTGTCCGTGTCGGTTGTGCTCCGCCAAGTGCCAGGGGGAGAAGGTGACGCCATAGGGGAGTCTGGGGTGCCAGGGATCACCCCTGGGTGGGGCTGGCGCCGGCTCCTTGCTGTATGCTGAGCGCAGTCAGGCACTTCGTCTTCGGGGCGCCCTTCCCTTCCTCCTGGGCCCAGGCTGAGCGGCTGGCCATTCCCCTCGCCTTCGTCATCGTTTCATCCAACGCGCTCTCCTCGGTGGCCTACGCTCCTGAGGAGGTCTTCATCGCCCTGGGGGCAAGCGGGGTGCAGGGGCGTCTGTACCCTCTCTTGCTGGCCATCGCCATCGTGCTCCTGGTCTTCATTGTGGTGCTCTCGTACGAGCAGGTCGTCCGCGCCTATCCGGGCGGAGGTGGCGCGTACGTGGTGGCCCGGCAGAACCTGGGCAATTCGCTGGGCTTGGTGGCGGCGGCAGGGCTGCTGGTGGACTACGTGCTCACCGTCTCCGTTTCCGTCACGGCGGGCGTGGCGTCCCTGGGGTCGGCCCTTCCCTTCGTCTACGAGCACCGGGTGGAATTCAGCGTGCTGTTCGTTGTCGCCATCACCGTCATCAACTTGCGGGGTGTTCGGGAATCTGCTCTGATCCTGGCCCTGCCGGTGTACCTCTTCCTGGCTGCCTTTCTGGTCATGATCGGAGCGGGGGTGCTGGACTTCGTTGGACCAGGGGGGACTGCCGGCGCTTCCCCAGCGCCAGCGCCCTCCGCTGTTGGGGGGGGGGTGGGGGCCTTCTCCGTCCTGCGGGCGTTCGCGGCGGGATGCGTGCTGCTCACCGGCCTGGAGGCGATATCCAACACGGTGGGCATCTTCAGGCCGCCGGCGGCGCGCAACGCGCGGGTGACGCTGGCGCTGCTGGGAGGGCTGCTGGTGGCCCTATTCATAGGTGTGACTCTGCTGGCTCTCCACTTCGGGGTGCGGCAGACGGTGGGAGAGGGGGAGACGCTGGTCTCGAAAGTAGCCCGATCGGGCCTGGGGGCTGGGAGCCTCTACTACCTGGTCCTGGCGAGCACCATGCTCATCCTCCTCGTGGCGGCTAACACCAGCTTCGCGGCTTTTCCCCGGCTGGCTTCCATCCTGGCCCGGGACGGCTATCTTGCCCGGCCCATAGCCAACCTGGGAGACCGGCTGGTGTATACCAACGGGATCCTTCTCCTGGCGGCGCTGTCGGTGGCCCTCATCGTGGTCTTCCGGGGGACGACGCACCTGCTCATTCCCCTGTACGCGGTGGGTGTGTTCGTGGGGTTTGCCCTCACCCAGGCGGGCATGGTGGTCCACTGGTGGAAAAGCCGGGAGCGGGGCTGGCTGGGGGCGCTGCTGGCCAACGGCCTGGGGGCGGCGGTGACGGGGACGGTCCTGGTGGTGATTGGAGTGACGAGGTTCACGGGGGGGGCCTATATCGTCGCGATAGTGATGGCCCTCCTCCTGGGGCTGTTCACTACCATCCGGGGCCACTACCGCGCGGTGGCCGAGGCCCTCTCCCTGGAGCAACGGCCGGTGTTTCCCAGGATAGCCAGGAGCGTGGTGGTCGTCCCCATCGGTGGCGTCCACCGGGCGGTCCTTCCGGCCATTGAGTACGCCAGGGCCATCGGCACGACGGTCCGGGTGGTCCACGTGGCGGCGGAGGAGGAGGCGGCCCGGGTGGTGGAGGCCCGGTGGAACCGGCTGGGGATCGGCATTCCTCTTACCATTCTCCCTTCGCCGTACCGGGCCGTGGTTCAACCGCTGGTGGACTACATTCGGGACGTCGTCCGCCAGCACCCCGAGGAGTACGTGACGGTGGTGATCCCCGAGTTCGTACCGAAGAGGTGGTGGCAGCACCTGTTGCACAATCAGACGGCAACGTTGCTGAAGATCGCCCTGCTCTACGAGCGACGGGTCATCGTCGTGGACGTGCCCTACCACCTGGAACACTAGAACTGGTTCGGGAATATGTCTCGGGGGAGTCCATCCCGACCCGTCGGGATGGCGGGGGTCTGGGGGTGTCCCCCACTGGGCACTGCCCAGACCCACGACTCGCTACCGTCGCCTGTCGCAGGTACGCTGCAACGCTGGTGCATGGGGGTACAG
>JACQOS010000110.1 GCA_016202425.1 Chloroflexota bacterium | reverse complement strand
GGTCTAGGCAGTGCCCAGTGGGGGACACCCCCAGACCCCCGCCCATTCGACTTCGCTCAGGGCAGGCTCCGTCCCGACTCTCGGGACTCTGGACTCCTCCTTTTTCACCAACCTGCTTAGGAAAGGCCGGCGGCGGCGCGCAGGAGGGCTGCCTTGTCGGTCCTCTCCCAGGGGAGTTCCAGGTCGGGCCTGCCGAAGTGCCCGTAGGCCGCCACCGGGGAATAGATGGGCCGCCTGAGGTCCAGGTCCCGGATGATGGCGCCCGGGCGCAGGTCGAAGTGCTTGTTGATCACCTCCTCGATGATCCGGTCGGGGACCCTCCCGGACTGGAAGGACTCCACGCTGATGGAGATGGGGTGGGCCATGCCGATGGCATAGGAGACCTGGACTTCCAGCCTGTCGGCGAGGCCCGCGGCCACCGCGTTCTTGGCGACGTAGCGGGCGGCATAGGCCCCGGAGCGGTCCACCTTGGTGGGGTCCTTGCCGGAGAAGCAGCCTCCGCCGTGGCGGGCGGTGCCACCGTAGGAGTCCACCAGGATCTTGCGCCCAGTAAGGCCGGTATCGGCGTTGGGGCCGCCAATGACGAAGCGGCCGGAGGGGTTGACGTGGTATTTGGTCCTGGCGTCCAGGAGGGAGGGAGGGATGACCTCCTCGATGACCTGCTTCTGGAGGTCCCGCTGCAATTGCTCGGTCTTGACGTGCGGCTCGTGCTGGGCGCTCAGGACCACGGTGTGGACCCGCTTGGGGGCTCCATAGGCGTACTCAACGGTCACCTGGGACTTGCCGTCGGGCCTCAGGTAGGGGAGGCTGCCCTCCTTGCGTACCATGCTGAGGCGCTTGCAGAGGCCGTGGGCCAGGGAGATGGGCAGGGGCATGAGCTCCGGGGTCTCGGTGCAGGCGAAGCCCACCATCATGCCCTGGTCTCCGGCACCCAGCCTCTCGGCGTCTTCGTAACGAGAGCGCTTGACGCGGGTCTCCAAGGACTGCCCCACTGCCTGAGAGATGTCTCCGGACTGCTCCTTGACGGAGACGACGACGCCGCAGGTGTCGCAGTCGATGCCGTACGCGGCGTTGGTGTAGCCGATCTTTCGGATGGTCTCCCGGACGACGCCCGGGATGTCCACGTAGCAGGAGGTGGTGATCTCTCCCATGACCACCACGAGACCGGTGGTGACGCTCACCTCGCAGGCGACTCTGGCGGTGGGGTCCTGGGCCAAGATGGCGTCCAGAACGGCGTCGGAGATCTGGTCGCACAGCTTGTCGGGATGACCCTCCGTCACGGACTCGGAGGTGAAGAGATAAGAAGGCGATTCCACGAAGCTCAATCCCATGGGAAGAGTCCTCCTTCAGTGAAGGTGCTGGGTCCAGGGTCTTGCATCAGGTGCCGCTCTCCCAACTGGCCAGGTATCGCTGCTGCTCCGGGGTGAGGGTGTCGATGGCGACGCCCATGGCGGAGAGCTTGAGGCGCCCCACCTCCTGGTCCAGCTCCCGGGGGACCGGGTAGACGCCAGGGGCGAGGCTCGTGCCGCGTTGCACCAGGAACTCGACGGCCAGGGCCTGGTTGGCAAAGCTCATGTCCATGACACTGGAGGGATGGCCTTCGGCGGCCGCCAGGTTGATGAGGCGCCCCTCGCCCAGGAGGTAGAGCCTGCGGCCGTCTTTCAGCAGGTACTCCTCCACGGAGGGCCGGATGGGCCGATGGCTGCGGGCCAGGCCCTCCAGGGCGGGCAGGTTGATCTCCACGTTGAAGTGGCCGCTGTTGGCGAGGATGGCGCCATCGCGCATGAGTTTGAGGTGCGGTTCGTCAATGGCGTTCGTGTTGCCGGTAGTGGTGATGAAGACGTCGCCCAGAGGGGCGGCCTGGGCCATGGGCACTACCTGGAAGCCGTTCATGGTGGCCTCCAGGGCGCGGATAGGGTCCACCTCCGTGACGATGACGTGGGCGCCCATGCCCCGGGCCCGGGAGGCGACTCCCCGGCCACACCAGCCATAACCCGCCACCACGACCTTGCGACCAGCCCAGAGGATGTTGGTGGCACGGGTGATGCCGTCCACGGTGCTCTGACCGGTGCCGTACCGGTTGTCGAAGAGGTGCTTGGTCTCGGCGTCGTTGACGGCCACGATGGGGTAGCGGAGCTTGCCGGCGGCTGCCATGGAGCGCAGGCGGATGACGCCTGTGGTGGTCTCCTCCGTGCCGCCGGTGACGCCGGGAAGCAGGTCCTGGCGTTCCGTGTGCAACGTGGTCACCAGGTCGGCGCCATCGTCCAGGGTGATGTGGGGCCCGTGCTCCAGGGTCGAGCGGATGTGACGGTAGTAGGTATCGTTGTCTTCGCCCTTGATGGCGTGGGTAGCGATGCCGTGGAGCTGGACCAGGGCTGCCGCCACCGCGTCCTGGGTGCTGAGGGGGTTGCTGGCGCAGAGAGCGACGGAGGCGCCGCCGTCCCGAAGGGCGAGCACCAGGTTGGCCGTCTCGGTGGTGACGTGGAGACAGGCTGAGAGGCGGACGCCTCCCAGGGGACGCTCCCGGAGGAACCGCTGGCGGATGAGGCGCAGCACGGGCATCTCCCGGGCTGCCCACTCGATGTGGAGGTTGCCCTCCTCGGCGAGGGCCAGGTCCTTGACGTCGGCAGGGACGGGGCGAGTCCTCATGGGCTCCTCCTGGCGCCCGCCGGCCGGCGGCCAGGTAGGCGCGGGCTACCAACAGGCAGGGGGGCGTCGGCAGGGCTGCCGAAGTAGGTCAGGCGCCAGAACTCCTGGTACCGCTCCTGGATGTCCTCTGGGGTGAGGGATCTGAGGCGCTCCAGTCCAAAGCTTTCAACGGTGAAGGAGGCCATCACAGATCCCACCACCATGGCCCTGTGGAACCCGTCCAGCGTCAGGTCCCCCGATGCCGCAAGGTAGCCAAGGAAGCCGCCGGCGAAGGAGTCCCCGGCGCCGGTGGGGTCCACGACCGTCTCCAGGGGATAGGCGGGGGTGGCGAAGGTGGCATCGGCGGTAAAGCCCAGGGCGCCGTACTCTCCCCTCTTGACCACCACCATGCGGGGGCCCTGCCGCAGGAGGTGCCGCGCAGCGCGGACGAGACTTGTCTCCCCCGTGAGCTGGCGGGCCTCTGCCTCGTTGACCATGAGGATGTCCACGTTGGCGATGACCTGGCGGAGCGCCTGGGGCTTACCCCGGATCCAGAAGTCCATGGTATCGCCGACCACCAGCTTTGGCCTCTCCTCCATCTGGTAAAGCACCTGCTGCTGGAGCTCCGGGTCGATGTTGGCCAGGAACAGGAAGGGCCGTTTTCTCTGGTCGGGGCCCAGCCTTGGGCTGAATCGGGCGAAGACGTTGAGCTGTGTGTCCAGGGTGTGGGCGGTGTTCATGTCCTGGCCGTACTCTCCCACCCAGCGGAAGGTCTTGCCCGGGAAGATGGCCAGTCCGGCCATGTCCACGTGGTGGTCTTCCAGGACCCTGCGGTCCTCGGCCCGGAAGTCGTCGCCGACGGCGGCAACGACCGAGACGGGAGCGAAGTAGCTGGAAGCCACGGCGAAATAGGTAGCCGAGCCTCCCAGGGCGTCCTGGCGGCTGCCTGCGGGTGTCTTCACGGAATCAAGGGCCACAGAGCCGACGACGAGAATAGACATGCCATACCCTTACGGAGAGGTCCTCTTGGCCTTGGGGGTGGGTTGTGGTGCTGGTTCCTTGGGAGCAGCGGCCCGCCGGACCCGCTTCGGGGCAGTGGGAGGCGCCTCAGGCGCCGGTGCCGCCTCGGCCGCGGGTGGTTTCTGGGGAGGGGCTCGCCGGGCCTGCTTGGGGGCCGGGGCTGCTGCCGCTGCCGCGACCGGCTCCGGTGCCGCTCTGGTGGCGGCTGCCCGCCGGGGACGGCGTGCTGCCGCCGGGGCGGGCACGGGCACCTCGGGCACCGCCACGGGCTCGGCGGCAGGGGCTGCCACAGGCTCAGGGGCCCTGGCCCGCGCCGGGCGCCGGACTATCTGGACGGGACCTGCGGCCACCAGCAGCGCGGCCTTCCGTTTGACCTCATACCGTTGTAGCCGGTGGCGGTGCTTGAGGGCTGCCATTCGCTTGCGCTTGTTCATGCTTTTCTCCCAGGCTGAGGCGCGTCGGGACTACGGTTCATCGCCGTAGCTCGCAGGGAAACTGCGCTCGATCCAGGTGGGGGTCCCCTCCTCGACGTTGAAGAGCCTCTCGGGGGGCCTTCCCATGGCGGCTGCCATCTCGCAGGCCAGAGCGCTGCGGACCCCGGCGGCGCAGATGAAGAGCAGGTTCTTGTCGGTAGGGAGCTCGTCCACGCGGCTCAGGACCTCGTCCACCGGGATGTGGATAGCCGCTTTGACGTGGCCCGCCACCCATTCGTCCTTCTGGCGCACGTCCACCATGACGGAGTCTCCGTGTTCCAGCATGCGCCTGGCGTCCTCCACCGAGATGCGCTGGAACGGCTCTCCAGGCACGGAAGCCGGTCTCCAGGACACGCCTGGACTCCCCTGCTTGCTGCCTCCGCGTTGTGTGCGAACCTTCTCTGGCAACTTGAGCACTCCTTCCTTCAGGAAAAGTACTTGGCGATCAGGGGGGCCAGTCGCTCCCTGGTCTGGCGGGGAACGGCGCCCCGGTCGGTGATGATGGCGTCTTTCAAGGCCGAGGGGCAGGCACAGGTGCGCGTCTGCGGAAGGCGTGGGACCACGCGGCGCAGGATCGCCTTGGACGTAGCGACGTTCTTGAGCAGGTTGGCTACCACCATCTCCACGGTGACGGGCTCCTCGCTCTCATGCCAACAGTCGTAGTCGGTGGCGCAGGCCAGCGTCGCGTAGCACATCTCGGCCTCGCGCGCCAGCTTCGCCTCGGGAAGGGCGGTCATGCCGATAACCGAGGCGCCCCAGGTCCGGTAGAGGAAGGACTCGGCCCTGGTGGAGAAGGCGGGTCCCTCCATGACCAGGTAGGTGCCTCCCTGGTGGACGCGGGCGCCCACCTCCTGGGCAGCCTTGTAGAGGGCGGCGCTCAGGTCCGGGCAGAAGGGATCGGCGAAGGAGATGTGGGCCACCAGGCCATCGCCGAAGAAGGTGCCAGCCCGCTGCCGGGTACGGTCGATAAGCTGGTCGGGGACCACCAGGTCCAGGGGACGCACCTCATCCTTGAGGCTTCCCACGGCGCTAATGGAGATGACCCGCTCGACCCCCAGGAGCTTCAGGGCGTAGATGTTGGCCCGCACGGGCACCTCCGTGGGGCTGACGCGGTGCCCGCGCCCATGGCGGGGCAGAAAGGCCACCGGCACGCCCTCCAGCTCGCCAAGGACGAAGGAATCGCTGGGAGGGCCGAAAGGGGTCTCCAGCGCAACCTCCCGCGGGCGGGCAAGCCCCTCCATCTGGTAGAGCCCGCTCCCACCGATGACGCCAATCTTGGCTTCTGATTCAGCTCGCCTTTTCATGAGGGGCTACCACCATGACTGCTTCTCTCGGCAGCCCTCCGGCGACAAGGGCGCGGAGGGTCTCGTCGAACGGGGGCCAGGCGACGCCCCGCTCTGTGATGATGGCCGTGACGTACCGTGCTGGCGTGACGTCGAAGGCGGGGTTACGGACGCTGACCCCAGCGGGGGCGATGCGCCCCTCGCCCCAGCGCAGGACCTCTTCGCCCGAGCGCTCCTCGATGGGGATGAGGGCGCCGGAAGGCAGGGAAAGGTCCAGGGTGCTGGTGGGGGCTGCCACGTAGAAAGGCACGCGGTTCTCCCGGGCCAGGACGGCGAGGCTGTAGGTGCCGATCTTGTTGGCCACGTCGCCGTTGGCGGCGATGCGATCGGCCCCCACGATGACGCAGCGCACCTCTCCCTGGGCCAGGAGGCTGCCAGCGGCGGAGTCGACGATGAGCTGCGTGGGGATACCCAGTTGGAGGAGCTCCCAGGTGGTGAGGCGCGCCCCCTGAAGGAATGGGCGCGTTTCGGTGACCATGGCCCGAAGGCGCTTGCCCTGCTCCCAGGCCGCGCGAATGACTCCCAGAGCGGTCCCGTACCCTCCTGTCGCCAGGGCCCCTGCGTTGCAATGGGTGAGCACGGTGCCTTCCTGGGGGAGGACGTCGGCCCCCAGGCGACTGAGGCGCTGGTTGGCGGCCACGTCCTCCTGGTGGAGGGCTACGGCCTCTGCCTCCAGGCGCTTTGGGAGTTCCGCCAGAGAGGTGCACGAAGAGGCTGTCCTGAGCATGCGGTCCACCGCCCAGCGAAGGTTCACGGCCGTGGGCCGGGCGCTGGCGACCTCTTCTCCTACCCGGGACAGGCTCGCCTGAAGCTCCCGGAGGTTGGAGGCGTTCAGTTCGCGGCCGGCCAGCGCGAGGGCGTAGGCCCCGGCAACCCCGAGGGCAGGAGCACCCCGGACCCGCATATCCCGAATGGCTCGCACGACGTCACGATGGCTCCTGGCCACTACGAACGACTGCTCCCACGGCAGCCGGGTCTGGTCCAGGACCCTGAGCGCGTCACCCGTCCACTCCAGGGGCACGATCTCTGGCATAGTCTCTCCGACACATGAAAAAGGCTTCCCGATGAGAGAAGCCTTGCTGCTCTCTACTCTCATCTCTCAAGCTCTTGAGAGCTCGACGGACTTGGCACCGTGTCGGTCTGGGCAGGGGCCCAGGGACCTCGACCGGTTGCCGGGCTTCAGTGGGCCGGTCCCTCTGCCACTCTTGATAAGAGCAGGTTCCCAGTATTCAGTTGTGAGCCTCAATGGTACTATGGCCGCTTGCGCTTGTCAAGAAAAGCCCGGGGCCTGGCTCCCGGCCTAGAGGCTATTCGGGAAACCCTCACCCCCTGTACCCCCTCTCCCTTGCCAAGGGAGAGGGGGAGGAAAAGATAGCTGGGGGACACCCCCAGACCCCCGCCATCCCGACGGGTCGGGATGGACTCCCCCGAGACGAATGTCCGAACCACTTCTAGTGTCCCGTATCCGAAATACGTTGAATAAATCGTCATTGCGAGGAGGTGATAGCCGACGAAGCAATCTGGAGGAGGGGTGGTCCCACCGCCAGATTGCCACGGCCCTCCGTAGCCTGTGGTGAGGACTTCGAACCATCGGGCCTCGCAATGACATATGC
>JACQOS010000114.1 GCA_016202425.1 Chloroflexota bacterium | reverse complement strand
CCTCGTCCTCGTCGGGCACGCCGGGCCCGTACCCTGAGACCAGGCGGGTAGGGATGCCGAGGGACCGGAGCATGACCGTCATGGCGGACGCGAAGTGACTGCCATGGCCCTCCCGAACCTCGAAAAGGAAGTGCTCGATGGGGTCTGCGCCTTTAGAGCAAGGAGGCACCCCGTGCGGCTCCTGGGCCTGGTCCTCTTCCTTCTGGCGGTGGCCTGCGTCCCGCTGGTGCTCATCGCGAGCAACGTCCGCTGGGCCTTCAACAGCCTTGCTCTCTACCAGGACGGATTCGCCCGCTACCGCGTGGCCGAGAGCACAGGGCTTTCCGACGGGGAGCTCAGGGAGGTCGCGCGACAAATCCGCGACTACTTCAACTCGCGGGAGGAGTGGCTGGACGTGCGCGTCACGCGAGCCGGCTTCAGCCTTCACCTCTACAACGACCGCGAGGTCCGCCACATGCGGGACGTGAAAGGGCTGGTGAGGGCCCTCTACCGGGTGCAGGAAGGGGCCCTGCTGTACCTGGCCGTCTTTGTGGTGGCGGGGCTGTTCGCGAGGGGGCGGCCCTTCGCGCAGCGTCTCCGGCGGTTGGCCCTGGCGGGGAGCACGCTTACCGCGGGGCTTGTGGTGGGGGTGGGCCTGGTGACCGTGGTCGCCTTCGGCCCCCTGTTCCGGCTGTTCCACGAGGTGAGCTTCAGGAACGACCTCTGGCAGCTAGATCCCGCGACTTCGTACCTGGTCCGGATGTTTCCCTTCGGCTTCTGGCTTCAGGCGACGCTTGTCATCGGCGGCGCCGCGCTGGTGGAGGCGGGGGCCATGGCCGGAGCGGTATGGGGCGCCCAATGGTGGCGGCAGTGGCGGCGAAGGGTGGTTCGGCACAAGGCGCCCGAGCGGGCCCCGTAGGGCCTTGCGGCGCCGCCAGGCCCAAAGGCGTCTACTCCCCTGCGCAGCCGCAGGCGCCTCCGGCTGAGCAGGCGCAGCCTCCTCCCGCTACCGCCCTGGACTCACCGGCTTCCCCTCTGGTGAAGGCGGCGAACAGGGAGATGACCCTGCGAGCAGGCGTGCTGCACCTGGGGCACTGGGCCTCGACGCCGTCGGTCATGGGGCGCAGCTTCTCGAACCTGGTATCGCACTGGGGGCAGACGTACTCGTACAGAGGCATCGGCGTTCTTTCTCCAGGGCAACTGGCCCCATTCTAGCTCGCGGCGTATCCCCAGTCAATCGAGCGTCTTGCATATTTCGGTCTAGCGGGCGATACTAGCCTGAACAGTGGAGATTCCCTCTTGCCTGTCCTCGTGTTTGTGCTTGCCGTATTTGTGCTCCTCAACTGGGGATGGCCCTGGCGTCTGAAATTCAAGATTAGACGCACGGGAAAGTCTGGGGAAACGCCAAGAGAATTAATTTTCTGGGTTGGCCTGCTAATTACACTCGGCTGGCTAGTGCTATACAAAACGTCAGAGGCATCTTTGCTGGAAGCAGAGCCTGCCGTAACTACATTAGTTATCTTGGGTGCATTGCTTTTGGGCTACGGACGATTTTACCCACCCGTATTTTTTCCTGCCTATCAACGAGTAACGGACATTCAGGATGGCCACTTCGATATAGCAAAACTGGAGGCACTAAGTTATCCAAAAGGCACGATGATTCCGGTATTCCTTGTGGTCTACAATGTCGGGATTGCTCCGTGGGGCAACTATAGAATCACAGTGGAGTTTCCTGAACAATTTCTCATTTATAGGGAGTCGCCTGAAATTCCAGCGAGCAAAGGGTGGCTATGGAAAACCCAACAATTTGCACAATTCTCTGAGTATAGACCAGCACTGCTTCAGGTGCAGGGCCAAAACACGCTGGCGGTCGGTGAGCCACATGCAATCAGGTTCGTAACGAGGACGCCTATAGAGACTGGTACATACACGATTGGACTCAGGGTCGTAGCAGATGGCAGGCTAGGAGAAGCTAAACGGTCTCTACGGATTCAGGTGACTTAGCCAAGAAAATCCCCTGCATCGCCATGAGGGCCAGATAGCAATGAGCCGTAACCTTCATCCGTCCACGCACCGTGATGTGATTGAGCGACTTCTGCCCCTTGAGGCGGGAGAACGCCCGTGACGCCGTCGTGAAGACCGGATAGACTGGCGTGAGGAGAGACGGCCATGCCCTTTGCCCCGGTGAACGGCATCCGCATGTACTACGAGGTCCACGGCACCGGCCCGCCCTTGGTCTTCGCCCACGGCTCCGGCGGGAACCATCTCTCCTGGTGGCAGCAGGTCCCCTTTTTCTCCCGGCATTATACCTGCATCACCTTCGACCATCGGAGCTTTGGCCTCTCCGGGGAGAGCGCTGAGCCTCAGGGGCGTCGCAGCTTTGCCGATGACCTCAAGGGCTTGCTGGCCCACCTGGGGGTGGAGAAGGTCGCCATCGTCGCCCACTCCATGGGCGGGAGGACCGCGGTGGGCTTTACCCTGCGGAACCCGGGCCGCGTCTGGGGCCTGGTGCTCTCCGGTTCCAATGGGGGCTCGGTGAACGACGAGTCGCGCCAGCTTTCTGCGGAACAGCAGGGCCGCCGCCGCCGCCTGCCCCTGGGGGCCATCCGGGCCTTGTCGCCCGGCTTCGTGGCCCAGCACCCGGAGCGGGTTTTCCTCTATGGCCAGATCATGCGGCTGAACCCGAGGCACGCCTCGGACTTCCTGGCGGTCCCCCCGGGCTACCGGGGCTCCACGCACGAGCGGCTGGCGGAAGTGGGTGTGCCTATCCTGTACGCCGTGGGCGAGGAGGACGTGGTCGCCTGGCCCAGGACCATCGAGATCGCGGCCTCCCAGGTCCCGGGGGCGCGGCTCGTGCGCTTCCCCAAGGCTGGCCACGCCGTCTACTACGAACAGCCGGAGCGCTTCAACGAGGAGGTCCTGCGTTTCCTTCGGGAGGTCATGCCGCCCGCGTCGGGGGGCCCGTAGCCTGCGACTGCATCCGTCGCAGCATCGTTCAGGGTCTCTGGGCTCGCTGCTCTGTCCGTCGCCTTTGTCAGTCGTTGAAAATCGTCTCGCCCTGCTCCTGGAGCACGCCGCTCACCACCGTCAGGCGAGACTTCCAGCCGTTCAGTTCCATAAAGCTTTCCACGGAGTAGCGGCCGCCTCCGGGCCGGTTCTTCCCTCCCAGCACCAGGGTGCCGATGCGGGCCAGGATCATGGCGCTGAGGCACATGGAGCACGGCTCGAAGGTGGTATACAGGGTGGCGCCGGGGAACTCCACGGTGCCCACGGCTTTCCCCGCGTTCCGCAGGGCCACCGTCTCTCCGTGGGCGGTGACGTCGAAGGTGGTGTACACCAGGTTGTGCCCGCGAGCGATGACCTGCCCGTCCCGGACGATGACGCAGCCCACAGGCGCGTTTCCCTCCCGCTCGGCAAGCCTTGCCTCATCCAGGGCCAGACGCATGAAACGGTCGTGCTCCACCGTCATCTGTCACCTCCCGGTCTGCTCACTCCTAGTCGCCCCAGCTTGGGCCAACCTTGACGTCCACCTTGAGCGGCACGGCCAGCGCCATGGCCGAGGGTTCCATGACTCATTCCCTATCCTAGAGCTGTAAGAAATCTTCAACGGTGAGCCCTGCTTGGCGGGTGATAGCACGGACGGTCGCCTCAGGTAGATCGCCCGGATGGTTGGGGAGAGTAGTTCGCCGCCTGGTTTCAGGATTCCACCAGATTTCATGGCTACCTTTGGCTTGGCGATCGAAAGCGAATCCCGCTCGGCGGAGCTTTCTCATGACCTCGCTTGCAGCGAATCCCGCCAGGCGACCCATCTCAGGCAACAGCTACGGGGATTCGAAGTCGTGCTCGTGTAGGACGTTTGCGCCGTAGCGCTGGTGGCAACGGGTCTCCATGTTCCAGGTAGGACTCAATAAGCTTGCGGGCCACGTCCTGGGCAATCTCCAAGGTCTCGGCGAGGGTGCGGCCCTGGGCAACGAGGCCAGGGAGGTCTTCACTCGTGGCAAGATAACCACCCTCGGTCAAGGGCTGGACCGTCAATCCGATCAGCGTTTCTCGCATAACAACCTGCTCTTCGTGATAGTTGCTGCTAGCGTCCTGTCTCCGAAATTCATTGCAAATGTCATTGCGCGCCCCGATGAAATCGGGGCGTGGCAATCTGGTGGCAGGGATGCACTCCTCCTCCAGATTGCTTCGTCGTCCTCCCGACAAGTCGGGATCGGGACTCCTCGCAATGACATTTCGTGAACGTATTTCAGGAACACCACACTAGCTTACATCAACCGATACGGTTCCGGCACGCCCACTAGCCTGGATCGCCGTTCGCCTACTCCAAATCTCCCCAGCTTGGGCCAACCTTGACGTCCACCTTCAGCGGCACGGCCAGCGCCATGGCCGAGGGCATCAGTTCCAGGACCATGGCCTTGGTGGCCTCCAGCTCCTCGGGCGGTACCTCGAAGATGAGCTCGTCGTGGACCTGGAGCAGCATGCGGCTCCTCAGGCGCTGCTCCTCCATACGCTGTTGGATACGGGCCATGGCGATCTTGATGATGTCGGCGGCGGTGCCCTGGACCGGCATGTTGATGGCCATGCGCTCGGCGGCCTGGCGGACCTGAAAGCTGGAGTGGTGGATCTCGGGGATGTAGCGCCTGCGGCCCAGGAGGGTCTCCACGTACCCCCGCTCCCGGGCCAGGCGCTTCGTCTCCTCGATGTACGCGCGGATGCCCGGGTACTTGCCGAAGTAGCTCTCGATGAAGGCCGCCCCCTGCTCCCGGGAGAGCTCCGTCTGCTGGGCGATGCCGTGGGCCGAGAGGCCATAGATGACGCCGAAGTTCATCACCTTGGCCAGCCGGCGCATGTTCGGCGTCACCTCCTGAAGGGGGACGCCGTAGACCTGGGAGGCCGTGGCCGCGTGGATGTCCTCGCCCCGGTGGAACGCGGCCAGGAGGCCAGGGTCGCGGGACATGTGGGCCAGGATGCGCAGCTCCACCTGGGAGTAGTCGGCGGCCAGGAGCTGCCAGCCGGGCTGGGCCAGGAACGCGCGGCGCACCTGCCTGCCGATGTCGGTGCGGATGGGGATGTTCTGGAGGTTGGGGTCGCTGGAGGAGATGCGCCCCGTGGCCGAGCCCACCTGGTTGTAGCTGGTGTGGACCCGGCCCGTCCTGGGGTTGACCAGGGTGGGAAGGGCATCCAGGTAGGTGGACTTGAGCTTGCTGAACTGGCGGTACTCCAGCACCTTGTCCACCACATCATGGGCACCCTTCAGCTCCTCCAGGACAGCGGCGTCGGTGGAGTAGCCGGTCTTGGTGCGCTTGGGAGCGGGAAGGCCCATCTCGCGGAGCTTGGCCGGAGGCAGGAGCTCATCGAAGAGAATGGAGCCCAGTTGCTGAGTGGAGTTGATGTTGAAGGGCTTGCCTACCAGGTCGTGGATCTGGGCTTCCAGGGCGTGCAACTGCCGCTCCAGGGCGGCGGACATGGCCCGAAGCCGCTCCCGGTCCACCAGGATGCCGTTCCGCTGCATCTGGACCAGCACGGGCGCCAGGGGGAGCTCTACCTCGGCGTGGAGCCGCTCCAGGCCCATCTGCCGCAGAACTGGCTCCAGGGCAATGCGCAGCCGCCCGGTCATATCGGCGTCGGCGGCGGCGTACGGGGTGGCCCGGGCCATCGGGACCTGGTCGAAGCTCACCTGCTTCTTCCCTGTGCCAATGAGGGCGGAGATGGGGGTCATCTCCTCGTTCAGAAGCTGGAAGGCCAGCTCCTTGAGACCGATGGCCTTGTGGTCGGTGAGCTGGGCCACCACCATGGTGTCGAAGGTGAGGCCCCGCACCTGCACGCCGGCGTTGGCCAGTACCGTCATGTCGAAATTGGCGTTATGGGCCACCTTGCCCAGGGACGGGTCTTCCAGGAGGGGCTTCAAAGCCTCCAGGACCTCACCCATAGGGAGCTGGGGCCCGTCCTGATGCCCAACGGGAACGTAGTAGGCCCGCCCGGGCACCGAAGAGAAGGAGAGGCCCACCAGGGCGCACTGCATGGCATCCAGGCTGGTGGTCTCCACGTCGAAAGCGAGGGAGCCTGCCGAGCGCAGCTCCCCCACGAGGCTCGCCAAGGCTAAAGACGTGTCCACGGTGCGATAGTCCCGAGGAAGGGAAATGCTCAAGGGGACCTGGTGCTCCACCCCTCGCTCCCGGACGATGGTCTGCGGGTCCTGAGCCGATGCCAGCGCCTCCCTCGCCAGGCCCATGGGGGATGGAATACGCCCCACCAGGCTGGAGAACTCCAGCTCCCGGAACACTGCCAGCACCCGCTCCCGGTCGAAGGCGCCGAAGTGCAGACTCTCCAGATCGAGCTTGATGGGCAACTCCTTCACGATGGTGGTGAGCTGCTTGCCGCGCAGGGCCGCCTCGCGGTGCTCCCGGAGGAGCTCTCGAAGGCGCGGTGGCTCCACCTCCTCCAGGTGCTCGTAGACGGCCTCCACGCTGCCGAACTGCTGGATGAGCTTCACCGCCGTCTTGGGGCCTACCCCGGGCACTCCTGGGATGTTGTCGGAAGGGTCGCCCTGGAGGGCCTTGACGTTGGGCTGCTGGTTGGGCTCCAGCCCACCGTACCGCTCGCGCACGGCCACCTCGTCGAAGACCTTGCGCTCCTGGATGCTGTACTGGAGGACCACGCGCACCCAGGGGGAGACCAGTTGGAGCGTGTCGGCGTCGCCCGTGAGGATGATGGCCTCCAGGTGCTGCTCCTCGGCCTGGCGACACAGACATCCCAGGATGTCATCGGCCTCATACCTCTCCAGCTCAAAGATGGGAACGCCGAAGGCCTCCATGATCTGGTGGACCCGGGGGAACTGGGCCCGGAGTTCGGGGGCGGCCTCTGGCCGCTGGGCCTTGTACGCTTCATATTGCTGGTGCCGGAAGGTAGGCCCTGGCAGGTCGAAGGCGACGGCGCAGTGGGTGGGATGCCACTCGGCGATGGCCTTGAGGAAGGCGGTAGTGAAGCCATACACGCCGCTGGTTTCTTCGCCGGTGCCCCGCGCGATCATGGGGTTCTGGGCATGGATGGCATGGTAGGCCCGGTGCACCATGGCGTTGCCGTCCATGAGCATCAGGAGGGGCCTATCTCTCAAGAGAGTTCCCTGGTCGTCCTTCTTGCGCGGTACGGGCATGGGGACATCGGGCCCAACGAAGCTAGGCCCATTATAGCAGCCGTCTCCTCCGCAAGGCGCCGCCGTGCCGGGGTGGCCGGTGCCCGCTTGGGGGAGAGCACGTCGCCCTGCGGGTAGAGGCCCCGAGCCCCCAGGGGACGCCCTTCGATAGGCTCAGGTCGAGCGGGTCGAAGCTGCTCAGGCCCTTATCCCAGTCGGGGTAGGGCTACTGACCCCTCTCTTACGGCGTCGCGGTGCTCACGCTGTTGATAGGCGGGAACAGCGGTGCAGCCTGACGCCACGAGTCGCCTTCGTCGGCGCTGAGGAAGAGCTGGCCGGTGTTGGCGCCCAGGTAGAGGCCCGCGGGCCGCAAGGTGTCCACCGCCATGCCTTCCCGGAGGACGTTCAGGTACGCGTCCTTCTGAGGCAGCCCTCTAGTGAGCTTCTCCCACGTCTCGCCCTGGTTGCGGGTGCGGTAGACCGCCATCTGTGCATCGGGTACCCAGTGCTTGTAGCCGCTGATGCCCGGGCACACCCAAACGGTATCGGCATTATGGGGGTGAACGGCGATGCCAAAGCCCCAGTCCGAGGGGAGCCCTTCTGTGATCTCGACCCAGTGGTCGGCGGCGTTGTCGGTGCGGTAGACGCCGCAGTGGTTTTGCTGGTAGAGACGCCTGGGTTGGGACGGGTTGAGGACGACTTTGTGGACGCACTGGCCCATCTCGGCATAGGCAGGCGGTTGGTCTGGCATAAAGTTCACTCGCGTGCCCTGGTTGGCGGGATGCCAGCTTGCGCCGCCGTCGATGGTGCGGAACACCCCTGCCGCGGAGATCGCCACATACACCCGCTTGAGGTCCACCGGGTCCAGGACGATGGTGTGGAGGCACAGACCGCCGGCTCCCGGCTGCCAGGTGGGACGAGAAGGATGGTCGTTGAGAGATTGCACGAACTGCCAGCTCTCGCCATTATCGGTGCTCTTGAACAGCGCGGCAGGCTCCACGCCAGCGTAAATGACGCCCGGCTCCTCGGGACGGCCGGGCTCTACGTGCCAGACCTTTACCAGCTTGAGTCCCGTCTCTTCAGGGAAGGCCGGCCCGGACTGGGGCTCGTTCCAGGTGTGGCCCAGGTCCGTGCTGCGGTAGACCCGGGAGCCGAACCACGGGTCACCGACGGCAGCGAAGAGGGCGCCTGAACGGGCATCGAGGGCCATGTGCATGACGGTCTGGCCCTCGTGATATGGGCCGCGAACCTTCCAGGAACGACGGGCTGGTCCACTCTCCATGATGAAGGCGCCCTTACGTGTTCCTACCATGACCAGAACTTGCTGAGCCATCGCTTCACCTCCGGTTGCTTCGACACCATTGATGGGCCACGGACTTCACCTTGGCCCGGATTTCCCATTTGGGTCATTTCCAGCTTTCGGTCGAATAGAAAACGGATGGCTGAAGTGTAGTGCCGCCATTGGCTCCCAGTCAACGTTCAGCTCCCTGATGCGCTTCGGAGGAAAGACTGGGTTGCTAGAAGTGGTTCGGAAATACGTCTCGGGGGAGTCCATCCCGACACTGTCGGGATGGACTCCCCCAGACGGACATGCTCGTTGAATACAGCAATAAAGGCATCCCATCGTCCGCCTGGGCTGAGTTAGTTCTTACTTTGGAAAAGCTATTTGAATGGGCACATCCCCCAGAGGGGATTCACAAAGTCATCTGCTGGGAACTGGGCAAAGTACAAGAGCAGCAGACTTCTTTGCACTGGCAAAATGTGAGGATCAGCAAGCTGCAAGCAGGTCGATATCAGCTACACATCGGCGCAGACTCCATTGAGGTCTATGTGCTCAGAGAGCTTCTCCATTGAGTGTTGGAAATGTAAACGTTTTGTTGAGTTGCTTTCCTTCTAGCCGGGGCCTGTTTCGCTTCAAAGGCTTCTGGTTCAATGACTTCGTCATAGAGCTGCTGGGCGTTCTTGTGGCGGTAGGCGGACCGAGGCCAGCGCCCGGGGCCTTGGTGATTGGTACGTATAATAACAAGCAAGGTTGTCGAACCATACGAGCGGAGTTTCGTCGTATAGTCGGCCCGTTAGCTGGGGCCTACGGAACCACCTGGATGGCTCCGGCGCTGCCTTCGGACACCTCACCGATGG